>JANOXT010000081.1:0-16627 GCA_031418555.1 Lysobacterales bacterium
AAGGTGCGCTACCGCATCGATGGCGTCCTGGAAGAGGGCGAAAGCCCGCCGGCCAATCTCACCGCAGCCGTCATCTCGCGCGTGAAGATCATGGCCAAACTCAATATCGCCGAGCGTCGTCTGCCGCAGGACGGCCGCATCATGCTGCGGGTGCAGGGCAAGGAATTGGATTTGCGCGTCAGTAGCGTGCCCACCGCGCACGGTGAATCGGTGGTGATGCGATTGCTGGATCGCGAAACGGTGGTATTCGATTTCCACAAGCTTGGCTTCACCGACGACTTCCTGCCGCAGTTCCAGCAGGTGTTGAAGCAGCCGCACGGCATCATGCTGGTCACTGGCCCGACCGGTTCGGGCAAGACCACCACGCTGTACACCGCGCTGTCCAAGCTCAACACGCCCGACGTGAAGATCATCACCGTCGAAGACCCGGTCGAATACCAGATCGAAGGCATCAACCAGATCCAGGCCAAGCCGCAGATCGGGCTGGATTTCGCCCACGCCCTGCGCAGCATCGTGCGTCAGGACCCGGACATCATCATGATCGGCGAAATGCGCGATCTTGAGACCTGCAAGATCGCGATCCAATCGGCGCTCACCGGCCACCTCGTGCTCAGCACCCTGCACACCAACAATGCCTCCGGCGGTATCACCCGGTTGCTGGACATGGGCGTCGAAGATTATCTGCTGACCTCGACCATCAACGGCATTCTGGCCCAGCGTCTGGTGCGCAAGCTGGAGCCGACGCATGCCGAGCGCTACGAGCCGTCGCCCGAAGAGATCGAGAAATTCAGCCTGCGCCGCTATCAGCCCGAGGGCACGATCTATCTCTATCGCCCACGCGGCTCGCCGATCGCGCCTACCGGTTATCTGGGACGGACCACCATCGTCGAATTTCTGGTCATGAACGACGAGATCCGCCGCGCGGTGATGCGCCACGCCGGTATGGGCGAGCTTGAACAACTCGCGAAGCAGTCCGGAATGCGGACCATGTACGAGGACGGCATCATCAAGGCGCTGGCCGGCAAGACCACGCTGGAGGAAGTGTTGCGCGTGACCGAGGATGCGTGACGCCCGGCGGGCGCGCGCTTCGTTACTATGCGTCGAGCGGCCTACGCCGACGGTCATCATGAGGTGTGGGGCATGAGGTGCAGGGGATGAAGAAGAGTGTTGTGATTGCGCTGTGCGTGGCCGTCATTGTCTTGGGGGCGGGCGGTGCCTGGTGGTGGATGGGCCGTGATCGTGGGTCTTCATCGTCCACGCTTGGCGTCGTGGGTAACCCATTTTCTCCGGCCGAGCGCACGCAGCGCGCGGAGCGGGTCAAACAGTTCATCGCACATCGACGCCAACTTTGGCGCGAAGCTAGCTATATCGATATCCGGCAAGCGGCCATTGACGGGGATCTGGTTGCGCAGCGTCGGCTTTCCGAAGTCTATGAAGATTGCCGAATGTTCGATGTCAGCATGAATCGGACCTTGGTGATGCTATCGAATCTGGCGAAAGGCAACCCACGCTACGCACCGACCGTGTCTGGCATGCTCGGCGATAGGGCGCGCCTTTGCGTTCAGGCCGAAGCCGATCTGGCCAAAAATCCTGGTGCCGCCGAATACTGGCTGCACAGAAGCGCCAAAAGCGGCGATGCCGTTTCGGAAATGCGCTACTTCAGTCGCTCGGTTCCCAAACTCAGCCAAACTCAGTACCAGTATTTCATCGACAAGGCCCGGGTGAGCGGTGATCCCGACGCGATTTTCGAGCTTTCGCTGCTTTTGCCGAAGCTTGACGGAAAATGGCCCGACGCGATCCAGGCCACGGCCTTCGAGGGAGGCACCGCCGAGCAGGCCTGGATTCTGGCAGCGTGTCGCGCCGGCTACGATTGCGCCCGCGGTTCCCGGCTGATGAATCTGGTTTGCCTCAGCACGCTGTCGTGCGCCCATTCAAGCTTCGAAGGTTATCTGGATGAATCCGTGAGCGACCCTGCCCAGCGCGCGCTGCGCCAGCAGCAGCTGGCCGTGATCGAGAGCAGCATCCTGACGCCCAAGGCGCAATGATCCGTCGCGGCGCGATGGATCGCGGAACCTACGGCACCATCAGGACTCCCAATCTCCGGTTGCGGTCGATATGCTCCACGGCCGGCCTCGGGTCGCCAGTCGATCCGGGCAACTCTCCCCCCGCGCAATAGAGCCATCGTCCGCCAGCCATGCCCCTGTATCGCTACAAAGCCCTGAACGCGCGCGGCGAAGTCCTGGACGGCCAGATGGAGGCCGGCAGCGACGCCGAAGTGGTACTGCGCCTGCAGGAACAGGGGCACTTGCCGATGGAAGCCATGCTTTCCGCTGCCGGCGGCGAGTGGGCGCTGCGCAGTCTGTTCAAGCCCAAACCCTTCGGTGGTGCGCGTCTGGTGCAGTTCACCCAACAGCTCGCGACGCTGCTGGGCGCGGGTCAGCCGTTGGACCGCGCGCTGTCGATCCTGCTGGAGCTGCCCGAGGACGATGCCGCGCGTCGCACCATCCTCGATATCCGCGATGCGGTGCGTGGCGGTACCGCGCTGTCGGTGGCGCTGGAGCGCCAGCACGGCGCGTTTTCGCGGCTGTACGTGAACATGGTGCGTGCCGGCGAAACCGGCGGCAGCCTGCACGACACCCTGCAGCGGCTCGCCGAGTATCTCGAACGCAGTCGCGCGCTGCGCGGCCGGGTCATCAACGCGCTGATCTATCCGGCCATTTTGATGACGATGGTGGGCTTCTCGCTGCTGTTCCTGCTGGGCTATGTGGTGCCGCAGTTCAACGAGATGTATAGCAATCTGGACGCCGAATTGCCGCTGTTCTCGCGCCTGGTGCTGGGACTGGGGCTGTTCGTGCGCGACTGGTGGTTCGTACTGGTCGCCATTCCTGCCTTGGTGGTGTGGGCGTTCGCCCGGCAATGGCGGCAGCCGGGCTTCCGCGCGCGCTTCGACGCATGGCTGCTGCGCCAGCGGATCGTCGGGCCGATCGTCGCGAAGATGGAAACCGCGCGATTGGCGCGTACGCTCGGCACCCTGCTGAAGAACGGCGTGCCGCTGCTCACCGCGCTGGGCATCGGCGGCCGGACCCTGGGGAACCAAGCGCTGATCGGCGATGTCGAAGCTGCGGCGACCGAGGTCAAGAACGGCGTCGGTCTGTCCGCTGCGTTGTCCAAGGGCAAGCGCTTCCCGCGGCTGGCGCTGCAGATGATCCAGGTCGGCGAGGAGTCCGGCGCGCTCGACGCCATGCTGCTGAAGACCGCGGATACGTTCGAGGGCGAAACCGGCCAGGCGCTGGACCGGATGCTTGCGCTGCTGGTGCCGGTGATCACGGTGGTGCTGGCTATTTTCATCGGCGGCATCATCATGGCTGTGCTGCTGCCGATGTACCAGCTCAGCGGTTCCATATGATCATCAGCTCCATATGATCCATCCGCTCCATATGATCCATCCGCAGCATTCTTCTTTTGTCATGCCCCCTTTGAATGGACTGACCGACATGCACGACACATGCTCCTTCCGCCGAACCTCGCATCGCTCCTCGCGTCGTACCGCAGCGCGCCGCTCGCAGCGCGGTATGACCCTGATCGAGATCATGGTCGTGATCGTGCTTATCGGCGGCATCCTGGCGGTGATCGGCGGCGCCATTTTCAGCAACAAAGACAAGGCCAATCACAAGTTGGCAGAAATCCAGGTTCAAAAAGTCGCCGCCAGCATCGAGCAATACAACTCGGATGTCGGCGAGTATCCGCGAACCTTGGAAGACCTGACCAACGATCCTCAAGTCAACGGTTGGCTCGGTCCTTATGGCAGCGCCAAGGATTTGAAGGATCCGTTCAACAAGCCACTGCATTACATCGTCCCCGGCGAAAACAGCGAGTTCGACCTTGCCAGCTACGGCAAGGACGGTCAGCCCGGCGGCAGCAGCGTCGACGCCGACGTCAAGTACGAGCAGTAACAGCGGGTACGACGGCATTCGCGTCGTTCGCATTCTCGCCCACGCCCTGATGAATCCACGCAGCGCCAGGCGCCACGCATCTTTGGCGCCGCCGCGCAGCGACGCGGAGCGCGGTTTCACGCTGATCGAAATCCTGATCGTGGTCACCCTGATCGCGGCGCTCACGGTGATCCTGATGGGCGCGATGAGCGGCGGCATGGACGGCATGAAACTCCGCTCCAATGCCAAGAAACTGGTCGCCGAACTGCGCCATGCGCGCGCGCAGGCGATCGCCACAGGCAGCGTGCAGCGTTTCACGATCGTGCCCGAACAGCGCGTCTGGACCGGCGCCAAGCGGCATCGCGGCGAGTTTCCCAAAGGGCTCGATGTCGTCTTCACCGGCGTGCGTCAGGTGCAGGCGCGCGAAGGCGAGGGCGTGATCCTGTTTTTCGAGGATGGCGCTTCCACCGGCGGGCGCGTCCAGCTGCGCGTGAAGCAGGCGGCGATGAACGTCGATATCGCCTGGCTGACCGGCGAAGTGACGCTCCATAAAGGTGAGGTCCCGCCGTGAGCGGCGCGCATCGCGCAGCGACGGCCCGGGGCGCACAGCGGGGCTACACGCTGATCGAAGTGGTGGTCGCGTTCGCGCTGCTTGCATTCGCGATGACCCTGTTGCTGGGCTCGCTGACCAATGCGACCAAACAGGTGCGGACGGCGAGCGACTTCGGTCGCGCCGCACTGCATGCGCAGACGCTGCTGGATCAGGCCGGCGTCGGCGAAGCGTTGGTCTTGGGCCAGCGCGACGGCGAAGTCGAAGACGGACGCTATCGCTGGGAGATGAACGTCGTCCCGTTCCGCGATCCCGCTGCGCTGCCGGGCCAGCCGCAGATTCTGGGTGCGCCGCAGCTGCTGCAGCTGGAGCTGACCATGCGCTGGGGCAAGGGCGGGCCGCGCGAAACGCTGCGCCTGCAGTCGCTGCGGCTGGTGACGCCGACCGACATCAATGCCGCCGGGGTGGTCCCATGATCCGCCGCGTTCGTCGTTTGCCGCGTCGGCCCGCGCGGGCGGTGTCCGGGTTCACCCTGATGGAGATCCTGATCGCCACCGTGCTGCTGGCCGCAGCGATGACGTTGGGCTTCGCCACGCTGCGCGCCGCCTCGGCTGCGGCGACGCGCGGCGAAAGCATGGCGCAGCGCAATGAGCGCATGCGCGCGGTCGAAGGGTTCCTGCGCCGTCGCATCGCTTCGGCGCTGCCGATCGCATTCGAGGTCAATCGCGATACCGGCGCGCCGCTGCGCTTCGTCGGCGAACCCGACCGGATCCGCTTCGTTGCCGATCTGCCGGCCTATCTGGGACGCGGCGGCCCGCATCTGCACGACATCAGCGTGGTCGACGATGGCGACGGCGTGCGGCTGCAGGTGGATTTCGCGGTGGTGCTGGCGAACGAGGTCAACGCCGAGCGCGATCCGCGTCCGCCCGAGCTGCTGGCCGGCGGTCTGCGCGAGGTCAAGATCCGCTACCGCGCGCTGGACGCGCAGAACCGCATCGGCGACTGGCAGGAACGCTGGGAGCAGGGCGACCGCATGCCGCTGCAGGTGAAGATCGAGATCGTCGACGGACGCGGCGACCGCTGGCCGCCGCTGGTGGTGTCGCTGCCGCAGGCCGCGAGCTTCGGCGGCATCTCACAGGTGCCGATCTGATGGCGACCACGCGCCCACCGCGATATTCCGCACGCAGCCCGCGCGGCGCCGCGCTGCTGCTGGTGCTGTGGCTGATCGCGATGCTGACGGCGGTCGTCGGTGCGTTCTCGCTGATCGCGCGGACCGAATACATGCAGGGCCGCGTGCTGAGCCATGGCGTAGTCGCGGATCAGGCCGCACGCGCCGGACTTGAGTACGCGATGACCCGGGTGGTGGATCTGGATCAGACCCGTCAATGGTTGCCGGACGGTCGCGAATATCCATGGCGTTTCGGCGACGCCGATATCGTCGTCACCATCGTCGACGAGTCCGGCAAGGTCGACATCAACGGCGCAGATCTGGATCTGCTGGCGGCACTGATGCAGGCGGTCGGCGTCGAACGCCAGCCGGCGCGGAACATCGCCGCTGCGATTCTGGACTGGCGCGATGCCGACACGCTGACCCAGGCCGAAGGCGGTGCCGAGGATGCCGATTACAGCGCCGCCGAGCGGCCTTACGGGTCCAAGGACGCGCCGTTCGAGACGGTAGCCGAGCTGCAGCTGGTGCTGGGGATGACTCCGGAACTGTTCGAGAAACTTGTCCAGCATCTGACGGTCTACAGCGGGCAGGGTCGTCCCACGGAGCAATACGCCAGCGCTGAAGTGCTGCGTGCGCTGGGGGTCGATCCGGAACGTGCGCTGGCCGAGCGGCGGCGTCCGCGCCAGCCCGGCGAGACCGGCTCTCTCGTCGGTGTCGGCACGGGCACGTATAGTATCGACAGCCGGGCGCGGTTGCGTGATGGGCGCGTGTCGGTTTTGCGCGCTGTTGTGCGCGCCGGCAACAGCGGACTGCCGGGCTCTGCCTACACGCCGCTGCGCTGGGAAGAGGGCGCCGTACTGCGGCCGCCCACGCCCGGTTCGTGAGATTTTCCATGGTTGGCGCGTCGCTGCGGCGATGCGTTGTGCGACTGATCGAGGACAGCATCTGAGCACTACCCCCGACAATGCGTTGCCCGCCCGCTCCGCGTCGAAGTCCCCGCAACCCCGGTTCTCCCGGGCGTGGCCCGGTCTGCGCGGTTTCTGGGCCTGGTGGCTGACCGCGCTGGGCAGCTGGTTGCCGCCACGGCTGCGGGCGGTATTCGGTCTGGCCCAGCAGCGTCTACTGCTGCGGCACGAGGGCGACACGCTGTCTTTGGCGCTCACGCTGCCTGCGCAGCCCGGTGAACCCGCGCTCCGCGAGTTGGCGGAATTGCCCTGGGATGCCGGATCCGCCGCGGAAGAATCCCTGAATCAGCTGCTGGTGCCGCGGATCAACAGTCTGCCGCGCTGGCTGCTGCTGCCCGGTCGCGGCGGGCTGCGGCGCCGGATTTCGCTGCCCGCCGCTGCTGCGGACCGCCTTCGCGAAGTGCTGGGCTTCGAGATCGACCGGCAGACGCCCTTCACCCCGGACGAGGTCTATTACGACGCCCGGCTGCTGGGGCGGCGCAGCGACGGTCAGATCGACGCCGAACTCATCGTGGTGCCGCGCGCCAGCCTTGAGCATGCGCTTGAAGCACTGGGCGCGCCGCTGCGCGCCACGCTTGCCGGCGCCGATATGGCCGATGCTGACGGCCTCCCGCTGGGCATCAACCTGTTGCCCGGTGCCCAGCGCCGCCACCGCCGCGATCCGCGGGGTACCTGGAATTTCGGTCTGGCGGTCGTAGCCCTGGTCGCACTCGGCGCCGGCCTTTGGCAGATCCGCGCCAATCGCGAAGCTGCTGCGGATGCGTTCGAAGTCGAAACCAAGGCCCGCAGCCAGCAGGCGCAGAAGGTCTCCGCCGAGAAGAAACAGCTGGTGGATCTGGTCGAAGGCCTGCGCTTCCTGCAGCAGACTCGCAGCGGTCGCCCGAGTACCGTTGAAGTGCTGGATGAGCTGACCCGTCGTTTGCCCGACAGTACCTATATCGAAAAGGTTTCGATCGAGGGCGAACGTGTCCTGATCATCGGTCTGAGCTCCGAGGCGCCGCGGCTGATCGAACGGCTGCAGTCGTCCAAACTGTGGCACTCGATGAATCTGACCGGCGCGCTGTTGCCCGACCCCGCCAAGGGCAAGGACCGCTTCACGCTGGCCGCCGAGCTGACCATCGCTGCGTCCCCCAAAGACAGCAAGCGCGAACGACCAAACAGCGCGAATCCGGCGGGTGGGCCATGAGCGTCGGGATGACGCCGACGCCCGGCATGACGTCGATCCCCAATCGCCAGCGCTGGCTGGCGCTGGGACTGCTTGGTGCGGTCCTGCTGGTGGCTTATTTCCTGCTGCTGCACAGCTGGTGGACGGTGCCGATGCTCGATCTGCAAAATCGCATCGACGATCTGCAGACGCGCGATGCCAGTGCCCGCGCCACGTTGGCGCAGGCGCCGGAAATCCGCAAACGCCTTGCGGTGGTGCGCGAAGAGGCGGCCCGCGTGCCTGGCTTCATGCGCGAGGCCAGCACCGAACTGGCGACGGCTTCACTGATCCAGCGGCTTGAGACCGCGGTACAGGACGCCAGCCCCAAGAACCGCAGCTGCGCGATCCAAACCCGCTCGCCGATCACCGAGCCGCGCAAGGAACGTTTCGCACGCGCCGTGGTGCAGGTGCGCCTGCGCTGCGGCACGCCGGAGCTGGCGATGGTGCTGCATTCGCTGGAAAGCGGCTCGCCGCGGCTGTTCGTGGACAACCTCAACGCCACCGCGCAGCGGTTCTATTTCACTCCGGACCAGGCGCCGTCCAGCGGCGGCCTCGACGTCAGTTTCGACCTTTACGGGTATGTCGCGCCTACCGTGGGAGGCTCCAGCAATGCGCGCCGATAGCCTCAGTCCGAAAACCTGGCTGTTCGCCGGCATTGCCGGATGGGCAGTCTGTCTGTGGGTGTTCGCGCTGCTGGGGCTGGGCGAGCGTCTGGGCGCGTCGGATGCCGAACAGACGCCGCAGCGGCTGCCCTCCACAGCGATTCCCCGCGCAGACCGCCCCGGTCCGCAGGCCCAGTACGCCGAAATCGCGCTGCGACCGATGTTCTCCGAGAACCGCAAACCGCAGAAATTCGTGATCGACGGCACCGGCGGCGAAGCCCAGGTCAACACTTTCGACTACACCCTGACCAGCGTCATGATCGCTTCCGGCCTGCAGCTGGCCATCCTCAAGCCTGCGGCCGACGGCGCCCAACCGGTGCGGGTCAAGGTGGGCGATGCGGTGGAGACCGCACCGCAGTGGACGCTGGCATCGCTGCTGCCGCGCAGCGCGACCTTCCGCGGGCCCGAGGGCGACAAGGTGCTGGAACTGCGCGTTTTCAACGGCGTCGGTGGCGCTGTGCCGCCGCCGATCGCGCAGATGGCTGCTCCGGCCGGGCCAGGCGGGCCGGTTGGGCCGGGCAACCCGAACATGCCGGGCCAGCCCGGCATCGAACCCGCCGGCCCGCAGTCCGCACCGATGGTCCCGCCGCCGCCGGTCGCCAATGCCGAGGGCGACGCCGCCAACGTATCGACCCAGGTACAGCTGGACGCGATCCGCAAACGTATCGAAGCGCGCCGCGCCCAACTCCGGCAGCAGGCCGCCCAGGAAGCGCAGAACCCAGCCCCCCCGCCGGGACAATCCCCTTGAGAAATTCGATGATGAATCGCCGCTCCACCGCCTATGTTTTTTTCGTTGCCGCACTCGCGACGCTGCTGGCCGCCTGCGCCACCGTGCCCGTGCCGATCGTGCAGCGCAACGCCAGCCGGCCCATGAACAGGCCGATAGACGCGCCAGTGGACACGCCCTCGGCCAGCGATGCGCAGACGAATGCGGACCAGGCCGTTCGCAGCGAGCCGCTGAATGCTGACGACGTCGCCGCCGGGAAACGCGAAGATGGTCGCCCGCGCGCGCAGATCCGGCGCGGCAACGGCCGGGTCATCAACAATGCCGCCGCCACCGCGCCGCTGCCCGACATCGGCGCCACCACCGGCGAAGCGCGCTTCAATTTCGAAGGCGAATCGCTGCATGCGGTGGTCAAGGCGATCCGGGGCGACATGCTCGGCCAGAACTACACCATCGCGCCCAACGTGCAGGGCACCGTTACCTATTCCACGCCCAAGCCGGTCAGCTCGGCGCAGGCGCTGTCGGTGCTGGAAATGATCCTCGGCTGGAACAACGCGCGGATGATCTACAGCGACGGCCGCTACAGCATCGTCCCCTCCGATCAGGCGCTGGCCACCGGCGTGGTCACGCCGCGCGGCGGCTCGCCCGCAAACGCCCGCGGCTTCGAGTCCCGCGTGGTGACGCTGCGCTACATCTCCGCCGAAGAGATGAAGAAGCTGCTCACGCCCTATGCCCGCCCCAACGCCATCGTTACTGTCGATGCCGGCCGCAATCTGCTGACGCTTGCCGGTACCCGCGCCGAACTGGAAAGCTATCTGCGCACCATCGAGATCTTCGACGTCGACTGGATGGCCAGCATGTCGGTCGGCGTGTTTCCGCTGCAGTCCAGCAAGGCCACCAAGGTCGTACAGGATCTTGAGAAAGTGTTCGGCGAGGCCAGCAAAACCCCGGTCGCCGGCATGTTCCGGTTCATGCCCTTGGACGGCGCCAATGCGGTGCTGGCGATCACCTCGCAGGCCGACTATCTGGACGACATCGAACAGTGGATCGACCGGATCGACGGCGCTGGCGAAGGCGTGAAGCTGCATTCCTACGAACTCAAATACATCACCGCCAAAGATCTCGGTGCGCGTCTCAGCGAAGTTTTCGGCGGCGGCAGCGGCAATCGCGGCGGCGGCAGCGACGGCGGCGGCTACTCGCTGATCCCGGGCGGCCAGAGCAACGTCATCGGTGGTGGCGGAGACGGCAAGGACGGCGGTTACGACGGCAGCGGCATCAATCCAGGCGGCGGTGGCAGCAGTAGCAGCGGCGGTCTGGGCGGCGGTTCGCTGTCGTTGAATGCGCCCCAGGGCGGCAGCGGCAGCGTGGTGATCGAAGTCGGCGGCGACAAAGTGGCGGTGTCGGCGATCGAAGAGAACAACACCCTGCTGGTCCGGGCCACCGGCTCGGCCTGGCGTTCGATTCTCGATGTCATCGAAAAGCTCGACGTCATGCCGCTGCAGGTGCACATCGAAACCCAGGTGGCCGAAGTCACGCTCAGCGGCGAGTTGGCCTACGGCGTGAACTGGTATCTGGAAAAAGCGGCCACCGACAACGGCCTTCCCGACCTGACTGGTCCCGGTATTCCAGCGAAGTGGAGCACGCTGGGCGCCAGCATCGGCGGCGTGAATGGCCAGGGGCTGGCCTGGACGCTGATCCAGAACGATGCCGCTGCGGTGATCACTGCGTTGGACAAGGTCACCGACGTGCGTCTGCTGCAGACCGGTTCGGTGCTGACCAAAAACAATTCCGAAGCCACGCTCAACGTCGGCAGCCGCATCCCGATCACGACCGTGTCGATCAACCCGATCCTCGGCAGCAACAACACCACCAGCTCGGTGCAGTACCTGGATACCGGCGTGATCCTCAAGGTTCGCCCGCGCGTCACCAAAGACGGCACGGTATTTCTCGATATCGTCCAGGAAGTGAGCTCGCCGGGCTCGGATGCCGACGTCAACGGCAACGTGCGGATCAATACGCGCCGGCTGAAGACCGAAGCGGTCACCAGCAGCGGCGACACGGTCCTGTTGGCCGGCCTGATCCAGGACGGCACCACGCGCGGTTCGTCCGGCTTGCCCGGCTTGACCCGCATCCCGGTGATCGGCGCGCTGTTCGGCCGCCAGTCTTCCAACCAGAGCCGGACCGAAGTGGTGATCCTGATCACCGCAACGATCATGCGCGACCAGCAGGCGCTGCGGGCGATGACTGACGACTACTCGCAACGCTTCCGCGCGATGGAGCCGATCGGCAAGCCCACTCCGCCCGGCCCGCAGCCGCACCGCTGATCGTCGGCGACGCGCCTTGGGCTCTGCGCCGGTCGCCATGAGCGCACTGCCTGTCGTACTGGTTCCGCTCGGCGTCGACGACGATGCTCTCGACGCCTGCTTCGCCGCGCTGGATGCCGGCACGCCACCGGGCACCCGCGTGTGGCTGGCGGACGACGCGCAGGCCGGTCCGCGCGGTTTTGCCGTCGTCGAACGCTGGCTTGCGCGCACCGCGCTGCAGGCCGATTACACCCGCCGCGCCCGCAGCATCGGCGAAGCCGCGCATCTCGACGATATGCTCAAAGCCTGCGGCGATGCTGACGTGCTGGTGGTTGCCAGCGACGCGGTGCCGTTTCCCGGCTGGGCGACTCAGCTGGTGGCGTGCGCCGCGCGCGACCCGGCTATCGCCACCGCCACGCCGTGGTGCAACGCCGGCGAAACCGCGTCATGGCCGCGCGTGGGCGAGATGGTATCGATGCCCGATGAAACCGTGCGTCTCGCGCGCGCCGCCGCATCGCTGCCTCCGCATCATCCCGAATTGCCCGCCGCAGTGAATCATGCGGTGTTTTTGCGCGGCAGCGCCCGGCGCAAGGCCGGTGGGCTTGATGCCGCAAGCTACACGTCGTGGCACACCGCGTTGATCGATCTGTCGCTGCGCATGGCCGGCCTGGGGTGGCGGAACGTGCTGTGCGAAACCGCCTTCGTCGCACGCCATGCCGAGGGTATGCCGCTGGGCGGGGATGCCGAAACCCTGAGCGTGCGATGGCCCGTCTGGCATGCGCGGCTTGCAGAATTTCTGATGCACGATCCGCTGTATGCGCTGCGCGCGTCGCTGGGCCATGCCTACGACCACGCGACTTTCGACACTGAAGAATTGCGCACGCAGCCCGATTTGTTTTTCGATGGTGTTGCCGATGGTGTTGCCGATGGTGCGGTCGACGAGGCGTCACCTCCATGACCGCCGATATCGGTGTCGTCGTGGTCACCTACCAGAGCGCCGAAACCATCGAGCTGTGCCTGCAGCGTCTGCGTACCGCCGAGGGCGTCGCCCAGATCCGCGTGGTCGACAACGCCTCCAACGACGGCACCCTGGAGATCGTGCAGCGCCATGCGCTGGCCGATTCGCGCGTGCGTTTCATCGCCAACCCCGACAATCCCGGCTTCGGCACCGCCTGCAATCAGGGCACCGACGACTGCACATCGCGATGGCTGGCGTTCGTCAATCCAGACTGCATGGTCGAGGCCGACACCCTCGCGCGGCTGCGGGCGCATGCGCTGGCCTGCGCCCGCGAGGCGCTGCTCGGGGCCGACCTGGTCAACGACGCTGGCGTCCGCGATGGCGCCGCGCGCCGCCGCGATCCAGACTTCGCAGCCATGCTGCGCAGCGCGAACGCACGCAAGCTTGATATTGAGGTAGACAACACGCAAACGCTGCAGGCGGTGCCGGCGATCTCCGGCGCGCTGATGTTCATGCCGCACACGTTGATCGAACGCATCGGAGGTTTCGATCAAGCGTATCGCCTGCATGCGGAAGATCTCGATCTGTGCCGGCGCGCGCGCGATGCGGGTGCGTTCGTTGCTGTCGCCAACGATCTGCGCGTGGTGCACGTGCGCGGTGTTTCCAGCCGCTCGCGACCGATGTTCGTCGAGTGGCACAAGCATCGCGGGCTGTGGCGCTACTTCCGCAAGTTCGACGCGCGGCGTCATGGGCTGTCGACGCGCGCGGCGGTGTGGGTGATGATATCGGCGCGCTGTGCATTGGCGCTTCTGAAGAAGATAGGTCGAGCCATTGCTCGTGGGGGATAGTGAGGATGCTTGATCATGGCCGTTGCGCCAACTGCGACCGCACCATCGATGGCGCGGCCCAGAAATTCTGCCCGGCCTGCGGCCAACCCACGCCAGCGCATCGCATCGATTGGCATTTCCTGGGGCACGAACTCGAGCACAGCGTATTGCACATGGATCGCGGCATCCTGTACACCCTGAAAAGCCTGATGTTGCGCCCCGGTCATTTGATCCGCGACTATATCCATGGGCAGCGGGCCCACCATGTCAAACCGCTGCTTTTGATCATGACCACCGCTGCCGTGGTGGTATTCATCACCCAGTATTTCTTCGGCGGCAATGTCATGGGGCTGCCGATCTACAGCGGAGTCGCAGATGCGACCCGGGAAGGCGGCAACAAGTTTGATCCTGCGCTGATCCTCAAAGCCTCCCAAGCGGTAAACGATTGGATGAATCATCATTTCGCAGCGATGACATTGTTGCTGCTGCCGCTGGAGGCCGCTGCCTTCAAGCTTGCATTCCTGCGCTTCCGAAATCTCAACTATCCGGAGTGGTTGGTGATCACGGCGTTCATTACTGCGCAATCGCTGCTGATATGGGGTCTTTTTATTCCGCTTCAGCGCTGGTTTCCTGGCGTGATTTCCTGGGTTCTGTTGCTGACCGTAGCCTACGGTATATTTTCCCTGGTGCAGTTTTTCGCTGACCAGCCGCGCTGGAAGTCGATGCTTCGGGCCATGTTGGGTTTTGGGATGTATATGATCATCAGCTCGGGGCTGGCATTCGTTTTAACGGTCGCCTTGCTCATCATGTCGCATCGTGCTTGAGCCCCAGATCCCCATGCGGCTCAGCGGTAACGGCTGATCGCACCGCATCGCATCCCGTCGAGTCGCGTCGCGTCGTTGGCTGTGTACCAGGTGACCCAGCACTCCGCGATTGACGCATCGCCACAGCATGGCTGGGTCAATGATCCAGCCTGCGAGTGCGCGCTGTTGATGTCGCCACAGCCGACCACGTCATCACGTGTCCGCCGGTGGTCGCGCCTGCAGGGCGCGTCGTCTGCACCGCACGATCGATCGCCATCGGTGCGGCATTGGCCCGCGAGCCAAGGGCCGCCAGCCCGCGCGATGCCGCAACGCCGAACGCCTCGCCGTTGCCGCCGTTCGCGGCGGAGAACCACAAGTGCCGCGTGCGCAGATCGGCGGACAGCACCAGCACGAACGGGTCGCCGCCGGCATAGGCCGTGACTGCGGCGCCATTGAGCGTCAGCGCGCTGCGGTTCTGGGTGCAGCACGCGGAGATGCCGACCACATAGACGCGACCTTCTTCATCGGCAGTGATTGCGCGCGGCCGGATGGTATTGCCCTTGGTATCGGGTAATCGCGCCAACAGCAATTGACCTTTCTGGACGCGGCCATCGGCGGGATCGAGTTTCGCGATATAGGTGATGTGGTTCGATGCGGTGTTGTACGCGCTGTTGTAAGCGTCGGTGGAAACATTCGGCGCGGTTTCGGCGAGCGCCTTGCTCTGATAGCGGTAGATGGTATTACCGCCGGCCGATTCGCCGGCGAAATACAGTCCGCCGTCGCGGCCAATCGCAATCCGCAGCCCGCGCGTATCCGCGCACGACGAACTGGTGGCCGCGGCTTCGGCGTGGGTCCAGTCCCAGGCTTTCCAGCGCTCCGTGCCGGTGCGCGTGTAACTGCGCACCCACGCCACCTGCAGCTGCGAGCACGGCCCGCCGTCGCGCTGCGCGAAGCCGGTGACGTACACGCCGGAGGCATCAATCGCGACATCGTTCACTTCCGAATCGCCGAACACGCGATTCGCCAGTTCATTGCCCTGCGCATCGAAAATCCGCAGCGTCTTGCCGAAGAGCGCCGCCGCTGTGCCGTCGTTGCCCAGCGCAACGCGGGTCGCGGCGCCGAGCGCGGTTTTACTCCACAGCACGCTGTGCAGATTGGCGCTGAGCCGCACCAGTCCCGCGTCGCCGCCGATCAGCAGATCGTCGTTGGCGTTGGTCGAAAGATCGTTGATGATCGTGCCGAAACTGCGCTGCCGGCGCACGAAGCGGCCGTCGTAAATCAATTCGGCCAGTATGCCGGTGCTGGAAGTCACGCCCTGCACCAGCGGCTGAGGCGCGGTCACGCCATCCAGCGCACCGATGCGCCCGGCGACCAGCACGCTGCAGTCGGCGGCGATTTCGACCGCTGTCACCGTATCGGTGATGCCGGTGCCGAAATAGCTGGCGGTTTGGGTGTCGAGTGTCGAGGCGGACACCATGCCCGCTGACGGTGCGGTCGCGCAGCGGTTGGGACGCGATGCGCCGATCTCCGCCGGGAACGGCCGGCTGCGGGCCGGAATGGGTTTATCTGCTGGCTGCGCAGGACGGATCACCTGCGCGCTGCGCGTGTTCTGGATGTCCGGCGGCGCCATACGCTGGCGCTGCGCCAGTCCGCCTACGATGAGCAGAGCGCTAAGCGCTGCGAGGGTGATGTGTCTTCCGTGCTGTGTCCGCATGTGCGCGCCTTGAGCCATGGATCGATGGATCCATTCAAGCAAAGAATGCTTTCAAGGAACAGGAACTGCGGCAGAATTCGCGATGTCGAATTCAGCGAAAGCGATTGATCTCATCGCGCAGCGCGCGCGCGGCGTTTGCCGCGGCTTCGGCGTAATCGTCGCCCTGCGAGGCGTACAGGATCGCGCGCGATGAGCTGACGATCAGCCCGGTGCCGTCGGCGGTTTTCGCATGGCTGACCACCGCTGCGACATCGCCGCCCTGCGCGCCGATGCCGGGCACCAGAAACGGCATGTCGCCGACAATGGCGCGCACTTCGCGCAGCTGTTCCGGCCAGGTGGCGCCGACGACCAGCGCGCAGTTGTGGTTGGCATTCCATTCGCGCGCGATTTTTTCGGCCACGTGCTGATACAGCGGACGGCCCGCGATGAGCATGTCCTGCAGATCGCCGGCGCCGGCATTGGAGGTGCGGCACAGAATCACCACGCCCTTGTCGGTACGGTCCAGGAACGGCTGCACCGAGTCGCGGCCCAGGTACGGGTTGACCGTGACCGCGTCCGCGCAATAACGGTCGAACGCTTCGCTGGCGTAGTGCTGCGCGGTGCTGCCGATATCGCCGCGCTTGCTGTCCAGGATCACCGGGATCTGCGGGTAGCGGAAACGCAGATGCATGATCAACATGCGCAGCGCTTCTTCGGCGTGGGCCGCGGCGAAGTGCGCGATCTGCGGTTTGAACGCGCAGGCGTATTCCGCCGTTGCGTCGACGATGTCGCGACAGAAGTTGAAGATCGCGTCGGGGTCGTGCGCGAACTGCGCCGG
>JANOXT010000082.1:0-2035 GCA_031418555.1 Lysobacterales bacterium
CGTCGGCATCGTCACCAGCCGCGATATGCGTTTCGAGACCAAACTCGACGATCCGGTCAGCCACATCATGACCAAGAAGGATCGGCTCATCACCGTGCGCGAGGGCGCCACCGATGAGGAAGTGCTGCAGCTGCTGCATAAGCACCGGATCGAGAAGGTGCTGGTGGTCAACGACGGCTTCGACCTGCGCGGCCTGATCACGGTCAAGGATATCCAGAAAAAAACTGACAACCCCAACGCTGCCAAGGATTCATCGGAACGCCTGCTGGTCGGCGCCGCGGTCGGCGTGGGCGGCGACACCGAACAGCGTATTGAAGCGCTCATGGCTGCAGGCGTGGACGTGATCATCGTCGATACCGCGCACGGCCATTCGCAGGGCGTGATCGAACGCGTGCGCTGGGCGAAGAGAAATTTTCCGCTGCTGCAGGTGATCGGCGGCAACATCGTCACCGGCGATGCCGCGTTGGCCTTGGAAGACGCCGGTGCAGATGCGGTCAAGGTCGGCGTTGGTCCCGGTTCGATCTGCACCACACGCATCGTCGCAGGCGTCGGCGTGCCGCAGATCACCGCCGTGTCGATGGTCGCCGAAGCGCTGCAGGACCGCATCCCGCTGATCGCCGACGGCGGCATCCGTTACTCGGGCGATATCGGCAAAGCGATCGTTGCGGGCGCATCCACGGTCATGTTGGGCGGTCTGTTCGCCGGCACCGAAGAAGCGCCGGGCGAAACTGAACTCTTCCAGGGCCGCAGCTACAAAAGCTACCGCGGCATGGGCTCGCTGGGCGCGATGGAAAAAGGCTCGAAAGACCGTTATTTCCAGGACGCCAGCGACGCCGACAAACTGGTGCCAGAAGGCATCGAAGGCCGTGTCCCGTATCGCGGCCCGCTCGCCAATGTTGTACACCAGCTGGTTGGCGGCCTGCGCGCTTCGATGGGCTACGTCGGCTGCGCCACCATCGAAGACATGCGCAAGAAGCCGATGTTCGTGAAAGTGACCGGGGCAGGGCAGCGCGAAAGTCACGTGCACGATGTGCAGATTACGAAAGAGCCGCCGAATTATCGGATGAGCTGAATATGATCAACCGCTTTTGTAGGAGCGGCTTCAGCCGCGAGCTTTTCCGCAAGAGCTGTCGGTGCAATGAGAGCTCGCGGCTAAAGCCGCTCCTACAGAACGAACATGACCGACATCCACACTGACAAAATCCTCATCCTCGATTTTGGCGCGCAATACACGCAGCTGATCGCGCGGCGCATCCGAGAAATCGGCGTGTACTGCGAAATCTGGGCGTGGGATCACGACGCGGCCGATATCGCCAAGTTCAATCCGAAGGGCATCATCCTGTCGGGCGGGCCGGAGTCGACGACCGAGGACGGCTCGCCGCGCGCGCCGCAGCAGGTGTTCGACAGCGGCGTGCCGCTGCTGGGCATCTGCTACGGCATGCAGACGATGGCGATGCAGCTCGGCGGCATGGTGGAAGGCGGGCATCACCGTGAATTCGGCTATGCGGAAGTCGAAGTCATCGGCGACGATCGACTGCTCGGTGCGCTGACCGATCATCCGGCTCGTCAGGGCCTCGACGTGTGGATGAGTCACGGCGATCGCGTCACGCAGATTCCTGAAGGTTTCAGCGTCACCGGCCGCACCGACAGCGTGCCGATCATTGCGATGGCTGACGAGGCGCGGCGCTGGTACGGCGTGCAGTTCCATCCAGAAGTCACGCATACGAAGCAGGGCGAGACGCTGTTGCGCCGCTTCGTGCTGGACATCTGCGGCTGCCAAGCGCTGTGGACCGCGGCCAACATCATCGACGATCAGATTGCGCGCGTGCGTGCGCAGGTCGGCAGCGATGAAGTGATTCTCGGTTTATCCGGCGGCGTCGATTCCTCGGTCGTTGCCGCGCTGCTGCATCGCGCCATCGGCGAACAGCTGACCTGCGTGTTCGTCGATACCGGCCTGCTGCGCTGGAAAGAAGGCGATCAGGTGATGGCGAAGTTCGCTGAGCACATGGGCGTCAAAGTGGTCCGCGTCAACGCC
>JANOXT010000083.1:0-4224 GCA_031418555.1 Lysobacterales bacterium
CTCGAAAGCGCCGATGCTGTTGATGGGCCCGACCGGCGCTGGTAAAAGCCAGCTCGCCAAGCGCGTGTTCGAGCTGAAGAAACTCAAGCACCAGTTGCCCGGTCGATTCGTCGAAGTGAACTGCGCCACGCTGCGCGGCGACGGCGCGATGAGCGCGTTGTTCGGCCATATCAAAGGCGCGTACACCGGCGCCGGCAGCGATCGCGCCGGCTTTCTGCGCTCCGCGCATCAGGGCCTGCTGTTTCTCGATGAGATCGGCGAGCTGGGACTGGACGAGCAGGCGCTGCTTCTGCGCGCGCTGGAAGAGAAGCGTTTCCCGCCGGTGGGCAGCGACAAAGAGGTCGAGAGCGATTTCCAGCTGATTGCCGGCACCAATCGCGATCTGCAGACCGCGGTCGCGCAGGGACGTTTTCGCGATGATCTGCTTGCGCGCCTCAATCTGTGGACCTATCGCCTGCCGGGTTTGGCCGAACGGATGGAGGACATCGAACCGAATCTCGATTTCGAACTGGAACGCTGGAGCCGCGATCAGCATCAGCGCGTTGCGTTCAACCGCGAGGCGCGGACGCGGTTTCTCGCGTTCGCCACGCATCCAGAGGCGCGCTGGTCGGGTAATTTCCGCGATCTGGGCGCATCGGTGATGCGGATGGCGACCCTGGCCAACGCGGGCAGGATCCAAATCGAGTTGGTCGAAGAAGAAGTCACGCGGTTGCGCGGGCTTTGGCGCGACAGCAGCGCACCGTCGCCGCTGGACGCACTGCTCGGCGATCGCATCGCAGCACTCGACCGCTTCGATCGCGTGCAGCTGGAAGAAGTGGTCCGCGTCTGCGCGCAGGCGAAATCGCTGTCGGATGCGGGGCGCACGCTGTTCGCGGTGTCGCGGGCGCAGCGCAGCAGCACCAACGATGCGGATCGGTTGCGAAAATATCTCGCCCGGTTCGATCTGGACTGGGAGCGCGTGCGCGGCGCGGGGCGCTGAGTCCTCGCCTGTCGTGTCGCATTCGCGCAGACTGCGCGCTATAGATCAGGAGATTGCATCGATGAGCATGAACATGTTTTTCCAGGCGTTCGCCGCGAACGATCTCGAGGCCATGCGCGAAGACCATGATCTGATCGACAGATGGGTGGAAGGCGAGTCCCGCTGCACCGAATCCATCGATGTCGAGACCGCCTGGGAGGTGCTGAGGCATATCCTCGATGATGTCGGTTTCCGCAGCGACGGGGTCGCCGACCAGGTGCTGAGCAACGGCTGCGATTTCGTATCTCCGGCGCTGGTGCAGGAGCAGGCGAAGGCGCTGTCGTCATGGACGCACGCCGGCGTACTCGAAGCCCTGCGCGGCATCGATGAAGACGTCGGCCTGTATCACCAGGCGGTGTATCAGCGCGAGGAGGGGGATCTGCTCGACCAGTTCGACATCCTCTCGGCGTTCTTCCGCGAGGCGGCCGAACGCGGCGATGGGGCGCTTTACTACGCGGCGTAGCGCTGCCGGACATGCCGCAGCGCCGTGCATGCGCCGCATCAAGGCCTTGCATAGGCGGTCGATGCCATGGGGTGCTGTGCCCAGCATGGGCCAAGATCACTGTCTGACGCTCGGATTGGCGCGGCCCAACAGCCACGATGCCGGCCGGAAGCGGCCATGGGCTCGAATCCGGACCGCCGCAGCCTTTATACTGCGCGGATTGCACGGCCGCAGCCCGGCCGTTTCGTCAACACGTCTGTTTCCGGGTGAGTCGTGCGTAATTACGATCTGGATTTTCTGAAGCGTTTTTCGATGGTGATCGCCTTTCTCATGGCGGTCACCTTGTGTCTGATCCTGTTCGCGATCTATCTGCATAACAGCCAGCCGCACACCATCAATCCGGTTGAGGTGCAGCGCACCGAAGCGCGGATTTCGCCGACCGGCGAGGTATTTGCCGGCACCACCGGCGCAGCCCAGCAGGCCGCTGCCGACCAGGCGGCCAAGGCCGCCGCCGCCTCGCAGGTCGCCTATGGTGGCACCCTGGACGGCGCGGTGATCTATGGCAACCTCTGCGCAGGCTGCCACAAGGCCGGTGTTGGTGGCGCACCGATGCTGACCGCCGCGGGCTTGGGGGCACGCGCTGGCAAGGGCAAGGACACCCTGCATAAACATGCGATTGAAGGCTATCAGGGCACAGTGGGCGTGATGCCGGCCAAGGGCGGCAACCCGGCGTTGACTGATGATCAGGTCAAGGTGACGGTCGACTGGATGCTCGATCAGGTCTGATCCGGGCCTTGAGCGTCGCCTTGAGCGCCCGACACCGCTTCCGCAACGCCGCCTCCGGGCGGCGTTGTCCGTTTTGCCCCCGGAGACTCGCCCTATGTGTCGTCTGATGTCGCCTTTGCTGCCGCTGCTGTGTCTCGGCATGGTTGCGGCTGTTTCCGCGCAAACCACGCCGATCGCGATGGGTCGGATCCAAGGCACTGGCGAGACCAGCCCCTTGATCGGTCAGGAGGTGATCGTCGAAGGCGTGGTCACGGCGAGCTTCACCGATGGCCTAGGCGGCTGGTTTTTGCAGGACGCGGGCGACGGCGACCCAACCACCTCCGACGCGCTGTTTATCTCCGCCGCAGGCAGCCCGCAGATGTCATTGGGTCAGCGCGTACGGGTCAGCGGCACGGTGGTCGAACTTGATGCCGGACGCGGCACGCGAACCTCACTGCAGCCTGCCGATGTCAAACCGCTGCGCCGTGGCCACGTGCGCACAGTGGCACTCTCCGCACCGCCTGCCGACTGGGAGCGCTACGAAAATATGCGCGTGCGGATCGCCGCACCGCTGACGGTGGCTGGGACGGACCGCGCCGGTAAATATGCAGAAATCACGGTCAACTTCGGCGAAAGGCTGCGCACCCCGTCCGACGCAGCGACGCCCGGAGACGCCGCGCGCGCAATGGCAGTCGCCAACGCCCGGCGTACGCTGCGTCTGGACGATGGCAGCGAAGCGGAGCAGCCCGCAATCTTGTGGTACCTGCCTAAGACGGGCCTGCCACGCACCGGTGGTCGGGTTTCGCTAGTGGAAGGCGTGATCGACCAGCGCGGCAACGACTACCGGCTGCAGCTCACCGCGAAACCCACCTTCCAGCGCATGCCGCCGCCGCGCGCGCCGAGAGTCGGCGGCGACGTGCGCATCGCCAGTTTCAATCTTGAGAATTTTTTCAACGGCGACGGCCACGGCGGCGGCTTCCCAACCCCTCGGGGGGCGCGCAGCCAGGCCGAATTCGAAACCCAGCTTGCGCGACTCGTGGCCACGGTCCACGGCCTGAACCCTGATATCGCCGCGCTGATGGAAGTGGAAAACGACGGCTTCGGCCCGGAGGCCTCAATCACAGCCCTGGTTACAGCCCTCAACCGCGACGGCGGCGACTGGCGATTCGTTGCTACCGATGCCGGCCTGGGCGGGGACCAGATCCGGGTTGGCCTGATCTATCGTGCTTCGCGGGTCGCGCCGGTGGGCGAAGCGGCCACGTTGGTGGACGATCTGTTCGGCAAACGCAGCCGTCCGCCGCTGGCGCAGACCTTCCGTACCGGTACGGGCGCGAAACCGGGGCCGGCATTCACCGTCGTCGCCAACCACTTCAAATCCAAAGGCTGCAGCGACGCGACCGGTGCCGATGCCGACCGCAAAGACGGTCAGAGCTGCTGGAACGCGACCCGCACCGAATCCGCGCGTCGGCTGGATGCGTGGCTGCGCACAGACCCGACGGCTTCCGACAGCGATCTTGCGGTCATCGTCGGCGATCTCAACGCCTACAGCATGGAAGACCCGGTGCAGATGCTGATTTCAGCGGGATGGCGCGACGCTTTTGCCGGACAGCGCGGGCCGAAGCCCTACAGCTATGTCTACGATGGCCAGGTCGGTCGACTGGATCACGCCCTGCTCAGCCCATCGTTGGCCGCACGTCTGGTGGGCGCGGCGGAGTGGCACAGCAATGCCGATGAGCCGGAGAGTCAGGGCTATCGGGAGCGTCTGGACGACCGTTCGCCACGGCGCAGCTCGGACCACGATCCGCTGGTGGTCGGTCTGTGGTTGAGCAGGCCCTGAACCGCCCCGCCGCTATCATCCGCACATGCCCTCTCCCGCATTTCCCGCCATCGCCGCCACCCTGACCCTGCCGGGCCCGGCAGGCGCCCTTGAAGTCGCGGTCGATCTGCCTGAAGCCGACGTGGCCGCGCAGGCGATCGTCGCGGTGATCTGCCATCCGCT
>JANOXT010000084.1:0-9450 GCA_031418555.1 Lysobacterales bacterium
CATCGCGCTGACGCTGTCGCCGATGATGAGCGCGAAGATGCTCAAACCGCACAGCGAAGGCAGCAAGAGCAGATTCGAACGCTGGCTGGATACGCGCTTCGACCGTCTTCGTCACGGCTATCAGCGCAAGCTTCACGGTGCGCTCGACACCAAGGGCGTGATCGGCATCTTCGGGGCCATCGTCTTCATATCGTGCGTGTTTCTGTATATGCAGTCGCCGAAGGAGCCTGCGCCCGCCGAGGACCAAGGCTTCATCTTCTCCATCGCCATCGCAGATCCGTCATCGACGCTGGATTATGTCGAACGCTATACCGATGAAGTGACCGCAATTGCCAAAGAAGTCCCTGAAATCGAGAACTACTTCCTGTTCAACGGCGGTTTCGGCGGTGCCAGCAACAGCGCCATCGCGGGCTTCGTGCTCAAACCCTGGAGCGAGCGCAGCCGTTCGACCAAACAGGTGCTGGAACAGTCGCTGCAGCCAAAGATCTCCGAAGTCACCGGCCTGAACGTGTTCGCACTGATTCCGCCGGCACTGCCCAGCGCAGGCGGCGACGGCGGCAGCGAGTTCATCATCGGCGGCATCGGTTCGCTGCAGCAATTGCAGGAACTGGCCGATGCCGTGCTTGCAAAGGCCTATGCCAGCAAACGCTTCATCTTCCTCGACAAGGATCTGAAGATCGACAAGCCGCGGATCGAAGTACAGATCGACCGCGACAAGGCAGCGTCGCTCGGCATCGACATGCGCACGCTGTCTGCGGACATGTCGGCGATGCTGTCGGGCGGCTACGCGAACCGGTTTGCGATGCAGAACCGCTCGTACCGGGTCATCGCCCAGGTGCAGCGCAGCGACCGCCTCAATGCGGAACAGCTCACCAATTACTACACGCGCACGCGCACAGGCGAACTGATCCCGCTGTCCACCCTCGTCACCCTGAAGGAAACCGCGCAGCCCCAGGTGTTGAACCGCTTCCAGCAGCTGAATGCGGTGGCGATCATTTTCGCGCCGCGTCCCGGCGTTTCAAAAGGCGAAGCGCTGGCGGTGCTGGAGCAGGCGGCGAAAGAGGTGCTGCCACAGGGCTACAGCGTGGATTACGCCGGCGAATCGCGGCAGTTCAAACAGGAGGGCACCACCATGCTGGTCACCCTGCTGTTCGCACTGATCATCATCTTCCTGGTGCTGTCGGCGCAGTTCGAGAGTTTCCGCGATGCGCTGATCATGCTGATCACGGTGCCGATGGCGATCTGCGGCGCACTGCTGGTGATGAACGTGCTGGCGATCATTAGTGGCATTCTCGGCTTCCAGGGCATCGAAGCCTTCCCCGGGATGAGTATCAACATTTATACCCAGGTCGGTCTGGTAACCCTGGTCGGTGTGATCACCAAACACGGCATCCTGATCGTGGAGTTCGCCAACAAACTGCAGATCGAAAAGGGTCTTTCAAAGCGCGATGCGATCGAGGAAGCCACCGCGATCCGCCTACGCCCGGTGCTGATGACCACCGCGGCGCTGGTGTTCGCGATGGTGCCGCTATTGATGGCCAGCGGCCCCGGCGCGGCCGCGCGCTTTTCGATGGGCACGGTGATCGCATCGGGCATGACCATCGGCACCGCATTCACGCTGTTCGTGCTGCCGGCGTTCTATCTGTACCTCGCGCGCGATCATGCGCACGACCGCACCCGCACTGCCGCAGACGACGATGCCTTGGAGCCGCAAACGGCGTAGGGCGGGCCTAGACCCGCCGATTCAATACTGCAATGAACGTACTTGAATGATCGAAGCGGTTTCGATCATTGTTTGAAGTGATCGTAAACATTGTAATGGCGGGTCTACACCCGCTCTATGCGGGCATCGTCAAGTATTTCGACATCTGCGCCGGGTCTGCATCGGGCGCGTACGGCAACACGCCCAGACACGGCGCCGTCAGCGCATCGCGCAGCAGTTCGATATAGTCGTTTCGTTCGCTGAACATGGGATCGACGCTGCTTCCGATCCAGCCGATCAGCGATACGCCATCGCTCTGGATCGCGCGTGCGGTCAGTCGCGCATGGCTGAGGCAGCCCAAGCGCAGACCGATCACCAGCACGACCGGAACATCGAGCATGCGCACCAGATCGGCCTGATCCAGGCCATCGTCCAGCGGCGCCGCCCAGCCGCCGACGCCTTCGATCACCACCGCATCGGCCTGCATCGCGAGGCGCAGATACGCATCGCCCAGGCGCAGCAGATCGACGCTCACCGCCATCGCACGAGCCGCCAGCTGCGGTGCGGTAGGCAGCTCAAGCGCATACGGATTGACGTCGTCGTACGTTGGCTGCGGGTCGCTTGCGGCCTGCAGCCTCAGCGCATCATCGTTGCGCCAGCCATCGGGCGTGCGTTCGCAGCCGCTGGCGACCGGTTTCATGCCGCTCGCGCGCAAACCCGTACTGCGCAGGCGATGCAGCAGGGCCGCGCTGACCAGCGTCTTGCCGACGCCGGTATCGGTGCCGGTGACATAAACGCTGCGGGCCGGTGACGGGACGGTCGTCGTCATGTCCTCAATGGTCATGTGCTCAATGGTCATGTCGTCAATGGCCATGTTCTGATACGGAGCGCGCATGGTAATCCGCCAAGGCAGCGCTGCTACACTGCGCGCATGAGTTTCGCATCGATCCCGCTCACCGGCAGCAAGCCGGAACAGTACGCCCAGCTTGCTGCGCAGGCCCAAGCGCTGTTCGCCGGCGAGCAAGACCACATCGCCAACGCCGCGAATCTGTCCGCGCTGATCTATCACGCGCTGCCGGATCTGAACTGGGTCGGTTTCTATTTTTTCGACGGCAACGAACTGGTGGTCGGTCCGTTCCAGGGGTTGCCCGCCTGCATCCGTATTCCGCTCGACAAAGGCGTGTGCGGCGCTGCGGCCACTACGCGGCAAACGCAGCGCGTCGCCGATGTCCACGCGTTTCCCGGCCATATCGCCTGCGATTCGGCGTCGCGTTCGGAACTGGTGATGCCGCTGGCGCTGGAGGGTGCGCTGATCGGCGTGTTCGATCTCGACAGTCCGGTTCCCGGACGTTTCGACGTTGATGATCAGGCAGGGCTTGAAACCATTGCCGCACTGTTCGTAAGTACCCTGCGCGCGAACCCGTAAGCTTCCAGCATCGCGGGCCGCACTTTATCTTCCAACACGGAACCGCATGATCACTCCGCTGAAACTCCGCAACATCGGTCCGAAAAGCGCCGCATGGCTGCGTCAGGTGGGTCTGCGCACCGAAGACGAGCTGCGCGCGATCGGCGCGCTCGAAGCTTTCATGCGCGTCAAGCGCGCCGGGTTCAAACCCAGCCTCAATCTGCTGTACGCGCTGGAAGGCGCGCTGCGGGACTGCCATTGGCAGGATGTGCCCAGCGAACGCCGCAGCGAGCTGTTGATCGCCGCCGATGCCGCAATTGCAATGCTGCCGCCGCCGCGCGGCCGGCCGGCCGCATCCCCGGTCACCACGACCCACACCATGCGCGAAGAAGACTCGGCACCCGCGTTCAATCTGTTCGACGAGCCCGACAGCGGCGGCCACGGCGACTGATCGGCCCGAAGCGTTCGCCGGCCCTGTCGGCAGCGATCGGTTACACTGCGCGCGCTTCGAGGTGACCCAAGGACATTCGTCCGAAGGTTGAAACGGGAAGCCGGTGCGCGCCACTCATGGCGCAATGCCGGCGCTGCCCCCGCAACGGTAAATGCGTCAAACCTGCGCAATCGCCACTGTAGAGACTGCTCTACGGGAAGGCGCGCAGGCCGTGCAGGACACCCCTGTACGCGCATGAGCCCGGAGACCGGCCACGGAGTTCACGGTTGCGATGCGGAGGGCATTGCGGCGACGTTGCCGCTTTGCCTGTGCTTTGCCGGCCGATCGCTGTTTTTCTCCGTTCGCGACTCCACCCCATCTCACCGCGCGCGGGTGTGCGCGATGGAGTCTGCATGTCTTTTTCGAAATATCCTCTGGCCCTCGCGATCGCGGGCGCCGTTCCTTTTGCGGTACAGGCGCAACACAACAACGCCGATGATCTCGACCAGGTGATCGTCACCGCCACGCGCACCGCGATCACCACCGACGACGCGCTGGCGCCGGTCGAAGTCATCGGCCGCGACGCGATCGCACGCAGCCAGGCGACATCGCTCACCGATCTGCTGCGCGGCCGCGCCGGCATCAATCTGAGCAACCAGGGCGGCGCCGGCAAACTGACCAGCGTCTTCGTGCGCGGCAGCGAATCCGATCACGTACTGGTGCTGGTCGACGGCGTGCGCATCGGTTCGGCCACCAGCGGTCAGGCGGCGTTTCAGGACCTTCCGGTGGCGATGATCGACCGCATCGAAATCGTCCGCGGTCCGCGCTCCAGCCTGTACGGTGCGGACGCCATCGGCGGCGTGATCCAGATTTTCACCCGTCGCGATCGCGGCGATGCGAGTTTCCATTTCCATGCCGGCGCGGGCAGTCATGGCTATCGCGAAGGCGGGCTGGGTGTCAGCGGCGGCAGCGAGCGCGGCTGGTTCGGTATCGATGCCGGGTTTCAGAGCACCGACGGCATCAATGCCTGCGATGGCCTGGAAGACAACGTCAACTTCATCTACGCCGGCTGCTTCGTCAACGGCCAAACCGATCGCGACGGCTACGACAACCATTCGTTCTCGGCGCGCGGCGGCACGAACATCGGCGAATCGGTGACGCTTGAGGCGCAGGCGCTGTATGTCAGCGGCCACAGCGAATACGACGGCAGCTTCGTCGACAACTCCGACATCAAACAGCAGGCGCTGGGCGCGCAGTTGCGCTGGAAAGCGGGCGATCGCGTCGATCTGCGCTTCAACCTCGGCAGCAACAAAGACGGGTCCGACAATTTCATCGGCAGCGTCCCCAACGGCGATTTCGCCAGCCGCCGCAACACCGCATCGCTGCAGGCGGACATCGCCATCGCCGACGCGCAGCTGCTCACCTTCGGCGCTGACTGGCTGCACGACCGTATCGACAGCGACCCGAAGTACGACAATACCCGCCGCGCCAACCGCGCCGCATTCGCGCAGTATCAGGGCACGTTCGGCACGAACGATGTACAGCTTGCGCTGCGCCGCGACGACAACGACCAGTTCGGCGGAAAAACCACCGGCACCGCCGCGTGGGGCCTGCGTTTCGCCGAGCGCTGGCGCATCACTGCCAGCTACGGCACGGCATTCAAGGCGCCGACCTTCAACGAGCTGTACTACCCGTTTTTCAGCAATCCGGCACTGCGTCCGGAGTCGTCGAAAACCTATGAAATCGGCTTGGCCTGGCGCGGCGATACCACGCGCGTGCGGCTGGATGCGTTCAATACCGAGGTGAAGGATCTGATCGCCTACAACGCCGCGCGCTTCGCGCCCGACAACATCCAGAAAGCCCGTCTTCGCGGCGCTGAACTGCGCGTCGACAGTCGCCTGTACGGTTGGGACATCGGCGCCAGCGCCAGCTGGCTCGATCCGCAGGACCGCAGCACCGGCAAGGATCTGGCTCGCCGCGCGCGCGGAACCGCCCGCATCGAACTGGATCGCGGCTTCGGCAAGTTCACGCTCGGTGTCACGGGCGTGGCCGAAGGCAGCCGTTACGACAATCTGGCCAACACCCGCCGCATCGGTCGCTATGCAACGCTGGATATCCGCGCCGCATATGCGATCGGCAGCGATTGGACGCTGCAGGGACGCGTCGCCAACGTCTTCGATAAAGACTACGAAACCGCCGCGTTCTACAACCAGCCGGGGCGTGAGTTCTTCGTCACCCTGCGCTATCGTCGCGCGGACTGAACCCTGCGCACCCGCGCCCGGTTTCGGCCGGGCGTGGCACACCGAGTCATGCCAGATGAGCACCGATGACCAACACCGATGACTTTCTAACCCCGCAGATCGCGCCGATCGCCATCGACGATGCGTTCGCGCATGCGGTCGATGCCGAACTGGACGCGAAAACAAAACCGCTGGGCGCATTGGGCGAACTGGAACGACTGGCCGCACGGATCGCGCGTATCCAGCAGCGGCTGACGCCGTCGATCGCGCACGCCGAAGCGCTGGTGTTCGCCGCCGACCATGGCGTCGCTGCCGAGGGCGTCTCCGCATTTCCGCAGGCGGTGACTGCGCAGATGGTCGCCAATTTTCTCGCCGGCGGCGCTGCGATCTGCGTGCTCGCGCGGGCGCACGGTGCGCGACTGCGGGTGGTCGACGCTGGCGTCGCTGCGGATGTGGCGTCGCACCCGGCGCTGCTCGCGCGCAGCCTGGGGCACGGCACCCGGAATTTCGTTCACGCATCGGCGATGACCGAAAGGCAGTGCGTTGAAGCGCTGAATCACGGCGTCGCGCTTGGCGCATCGCTGCCCGAATACGGCGTGTTGGTGCTGGGCGAAATGGGCATCGCCAACACCACCAGCGCCGCTGCGCTGATGCACGTGCTCACCGGCACGCCGGTCGCCGGCTGCGTCGGGCGCGGCACCGGCGTCGACGATGCGGGCATCGTGCGCAAATGCGCGGCGATCGACGCCGCGGTCGCACGCCATGGCGTCGACGGCACGCCGTTGGAACGGCTTGCGCGCTACGGCGGCTTCGAGATCGCGATGATGGCCGGCACGATGCTCGGCGCCGCGTCGAAGCGCCAGGTCATATTGATCGACGGCTTCATCGCCACGGCAGCGGTGGCGGTGGCGGCGCAGATGGCACCGGCGGTGCTGGACTACTGCGTATTCGGCCATGTTTCAGCAGAAGCACCGCATCGGCAGTGGCTGAAGCGGCTGAATGCGCGCCCGCTGCTCGATCTGGGCATGCGCCTGGGCGAAGGCAGCGGCGCGATGCTCGCACTGCCGCTGCTGCGCGCCGCCTGCGCGATTCTGTGCGAAATGGCCACGTTCCAAAGCGCAGGCGTGTCCAGCCGCGAAGACGCGGAAGCGACGATGTGATCGCCGCGCTGCGCCATGAAGCCCGGCTGCTGTTGGTCGCGGTGCAGTACTTCACGCGCCTGCCGACGCCCGCGCTGCAGCAGTTCGACGCTGGCTGGCTGGCGCAATCGGTCCGTTACTTCCCGGTCGCAGGCCTGATCGTCGGTTTGATCGGCGCCGGCGTGCTCTGGCTGTGCGCACAGCTACTGCCGATGCCGGTCGCAGCCCTGCTGGCGTTGGCGGCGACCATCGCGGTCACCGGTGCGTTCCATGAAGACGGGCTTGCCGATACCTTCGACGCGCTGGGCGGTCACGTGTCGCGCGAACGCGCGCTGGAGATCATGCGCGACTCGCGGATCGGCACGTATGGCGCCGCTGCGCTCGGCATCTCGCTGCTGCTGCGCTGGCAGTTGCTGTGCCTGCTGCCGCTGCCGCTCGCTCTGGCCACTCTGGTGTGCGCGCATCCTGCCGCACGCGCTGCGGCGGCCAGCCTGATGGCGACGCTGGCATACGTCCGCATCGACAGCGATGCCAAAGCCAAACCGGTGGCGCAGCATCTGCGCGTCGGCAATCTGCTGGTGACATCGGCACTGGGCTTGGCGCCAGTCGCAGTGTGCTCCGCCTATATGGCGACGAATGCCCCGCAGTTCGCGCTGCCGCTGCTGGCGGGCGCTGTTGTGCTCCCGCTCGTTCGGGCCTTCTGTGCGCGCTGGTACCGCCGCCGCCTCGGCGGATACACCGGCGACGGGCTGGGCTGCTGCGAGCAACTGGGCGAAATCGCATTCGGTATCGCATGCCTCGCTGCGCTGACCGTGCTGCGCTGACCGTGCTGCGCTGAACGTACTGGGCTGAACGTACTGGGCTGAGCATGCCGCGCTGAGGACCAACAATGCCGACCCACATTTTCGTCCGCCACCCGCCGCTGCGCGATGTTGCCGGCCTGTGCTACGGGCGGCGCGATCTGTACGCGCATCCGGACGACATCGCCGCCGCTGCGGCAGCACTGCGCGGCCTGACGGCGCTGCCGATGCTGAGCAGCCCCGCGCAGCGCTGTCTGGAGCTTGCCCGCGCCATCGCCGGACCACGCACGGTGGCGGTCGATCCTCGCCTACAGGAAATGGATTTCGGCGATTGGGAAGGCCAGCGCTGGTCGGCCCTGCCGCGGGCCGATCTAGACCGCTGGGCCGATGATGTCGCCGGTTTCCGCCCGCCCGGCGGCGAATGCTTCCTCGATGTGCTCGCACGCCTGCGCGAGACGGTCGACACGCTGCAAGCGCCGCATCTGATCGTGACCCACGCCGGCGTGATCCGCGCCGCCCAGCACGCGCTTGGCGGCCTGCCGCTGGTGAACGCAGCCGCGTGGCCGGTGCCGTACGGCACGCCGATCGCGCTCGGACAGGACGCTTGAGCTGAACCGCACACACGTCCGGCGGCACTGCCGGCCAACCGTTCGTTCAGCGGGGCCTACGTCACGGTTGCGCCTGCGTCTCAGGCTGTGATATCCAGTGTCCTGCGCCGGCAAGCGGCGCATCCGGCACCCTGGAACTCAAAGGACGTCATGTCGTCCACTTCAGAACACATCAGCCCCGGTCTTTTCGTCGTCAGGCCTGTGGCCCCAACGACGCAGGCCGATGGCCTTTCCCGCCTGGATGGCCTGGCCAGCGTCAAAGCGCTGGGCGGACGTACGCCCGGCTGGGTCGTGAAACTGAACAAGTCGCCCAAAAGCGCCCGGGAAGGCTGGCGCAACCTGCATCGCCTGCTCGGCCCGGAGTTCGTGGTGCTGCCGGCGATGATCGACGAAGGCGGCCATTACCGCTACCCCACCGGTCTGCTGTCGCTGCGCTTCGACAACGACGCCAGCGAGCAGAAACTGCACAGCGTCGCCAGCGCTTACGGTCTGGAGTTCGTCGGTCGCGCCAAGTTCACCCGGCAACAGGCCCTGTTCAAACCCGCCGCCGGCAGCGATGTGTTCCTGCCCGACGTCAGCGGCAAGATCGAGGACGACGCGCAGATCGAAGCGGTCTGGTTCGATGCGGAAAGCGCGTTCACCCGGTCGTAGCCTCTCGTTCGCTGCTGCCCTGACAAGGATGTGAGGCTCCCATGCATTCCCTCTTCGCCGACCCGGCGGAACACGCTCCCATGATCGTCGAAACCGCTACCCGCTCCGATGTCGGCATGCGCATGGCCAGCGGCGAATGGGTCGAGCTGGACCGCCTGCCGCTGAGTCTCGAAGCCGTGCAGGGCGAGAGCATCGCACGTCTGTCGGGCACGCCTACTGCGGCCATGGCGTCGGGGCGGGTGATGCGTGCGGCGCAGACGTTTATCGAAGTGCCCAGCCGCGGCATCGCAAAAACGCCCGCCGCCGCGCGCGCCAAATCGGCGACAGGGATGGCCGCTACGAAAAAATCGGCTACAAAAGCGTTAGGCAATGTGCTCGAACGCAAGACCATCACCGCGTACATGGATCGCGAAACGCAGCTGATGCGAATCCTGTACAAGGAAATCGTGCTGCGTTTCAAACCGCAGACATCGGC
>JANOXT010000085.1:0-9784 GCA_031418555.1 Lysobacterales bacterium
CTGTTCGATGCCTCGAGAGCCCCGAAGCGCATCTGTTTCTTTGTTAAGATCACAACCACGGGCCCATAGCTCAATGGTTAGAGCAGAGGACTCATAATCCTTTGGTTCCAGGTTCGAGTCCTGGTGGGCCCACCACTACACCATTTCAAACCGCTCTCCGCGCCTTACAAAAACCGCTTATTGTCGAGGGTTTCGCGCAAACTCCTTGGACTTCGGTACTTCGGCCAACCGCCGAAAATGGCGAAAATTTCGCCAGTTTCTCTCTCTCTTTCTCCGTCCCCTTGGACTTCATGATTTTCAGGTCCAAGCGATGGTTTTGCGATTTCTTTGCAGATCAAAGGCTGGGCTTTGTTGCACATCCTCGCCGGGCCACCAGCCCGGCTGCGGTGTACGTCGCGCCCAGCGCGCTGTGGCGCGGCAACGCACTCGCAAAAAGATCATAAACAGGCTTTGAGACGCCGCCGGGCGCGCGCCGACCATCAACCTCACTGGCAGATCGTCCAGCCAGATCGCCCGTTGGATCAGCTATCGTTGGACAGCTGTGCGGTAACGCAGTCTTGCATGATGTGTATCTCGACAGGCTGCGAATGGAACATGCGGGAGACAAAGTATGAATCGGATTGAATAAGAATATTTTATGTTCTCTCAGAATACAATTTTTGATTTGTTATAAATTTTTACACCGTATCATCGAGACGTATTTGCCACGACTCTAGAAACCGATCTCAAGGCATCCAAAACATCGTCCAGTAAACTGTTGAGCGCGGACAAGGACTCACTCATGCCACACAGGACAACATCTCCGAGGGGTAGAATAGGGTCGCCGGGCCTCCGCTCTCGTGGACAACAGGACTTCCGCCATGCCGATTCGCCGCCTGCCTCCCCTTCCGCGAGGACTGCGAGAAATGTCCAGACATCAGCCAGCGCATATATGTCTCGTTGGAGAAGGCCTCGCCGTTACTGCAGGAACCAATCAATGACGCCGCTCCGATTGTTTTTCATACGTCACGGCGAATCAGCCGGCAACATCGACAAGCGGAAACATCTGGAATTGGCCGATCATGCGATACCGCTCACCGAGATAGGAAGGCAACAGGCGTATGCGTCTGGAGAATGGCTTGGCCAGTACTTTCTGAATCAGAACACAGATGACACCAAAACTCGATTCTGGGTCTCCCCCTATGCAAGAACGAGGCAGACGGCCGACGAGGTCATTCGTGGCATCGAATCGGTGGCATCGAAGTCGGAAGCCAGCCATAGCCACAAATTCGACTTCGATCGCAGGGAGCACATCAACTTGGTCGAACAACAGTTCGGATTGTTCGACGGCATTCCCGAAGAGCAGCTACCCGACGTGTTCCCGCACGAGGCTGCCCACTACAATAAGCAGGTCGAGTTTGAAGGCAAGTTCTGGGCCAGAATGCCGCTGGGCGAAAGTCGGTTCGACGTGGCTGTCCGGGTGCATCAGGCGTTCGGCACCTTTCACCGCGATTACGACAAGAAAGGCATCAATCAGCTGGTAATCGTCAGTCATAGCGTCACCATACGGGCCTTTCTCATGCAGTGGCTGCACCGGCCATACGACTGGTTTGAACGAGAGAAGACGATGGAAAATGCTTCCATTCATTTGATTCACGGCCAGACCGACATGGGGCGTTTGTTTGTTCCGCCACAATAGAACGCCCGACGATAGGCTGCGCGATAACGGGTTCTTCTCACCATACTCACTCACGAGTTCTACTAGCTCGTACATCAGCGAATGATCAAAGGACGATAGCCATGCCGTCATTGCCACTGCCCCCCGTTCCGCAGCGACTGTGCGAGATGCTCGCGGAGTATCCGGGGCACATCGAACGCCTGCAGGAAGCACTCAACACGGTGATCGAAAAACCATCCAAAGCGACGCCCCCGTTTGAGGTGGCCATTTGGGTGCTGGAAAGTAGATTAGGGGCCTTCGTCTCCGAGGCACGGAAGGAATTGATGGCTGCGCAAGCCACTGGGGATGCGGACGAGATCGCGAAAGCGGACTCCAAGGAACGATTGATGTCTCGCGCTTCTTGGAAGCATATCTGGCTTACTGACGAGTCGCTTTGGGAGTACTTCCGGAAAAACAAGGATGCATTCCGATGAGTGAAGACAAGGACGTTCTTAGCTCCGAAGAACATGCTCGCATCTTCCGAGAACGTATCCTGGAAGAGAGCACGTTCTCAACCGCGACATCCCAGGAGCGACCTCGCGTCATCATTCTTGCCGGACAACCCGGAGCGGGTAAAGGCAGCTTGGCACGATCGGCGGAAGTCGAGCTCGGACGAGATGCGGTGGTCGTGGACCCCGATGCGCTCCGGGATTTTCACCCCAAAGTGGAATCGTTCCGCAGCGATCATCCCTACACCTGGGCGGACGATACCCATCCCGATGCCAGTGCCTGGGCCAAGGAGCTGCGAGCAGCTGCGATTGATGGCCGAAAGAATCTGATTCTGGACACCACCCTGGGCGATGGCGACAAAGCTGTTGCGCTCGTCAACGAGCTTAAGGCGAAGGGATACGATGTCGAGGTTCGTGCTGTCGCGGCGAATAGACTCGAGAGCGAGCTTGGCGTAGATCAGCGGTTTGCGAAAAAGATCGATCTCGATGGCTACGGACGCTATGTTCCAGAAGATATTCGGGAACAGGTCTATCGCGACCTTCCGGACAACCTGAATCAGGTCGCCAAGGAGACGGGAACTCCCATCCGCATCTTCAATCGTGAAGGCGTGGAGTTGTACGACAGTCGCACGGATACCCGACTGCCGGGCGCGGCGCTTGAAGAAGTGCGCGAGGCGCGCTTGAAAGACCCCGGCATCACACGGGACCTGCGCGACGGCTGGAGAGATCAGCAGACTTGGCATCGCGATCTGCCAGAAAACCTTCCGGGCAATTCCAAGGTCGATCCTGCGACGCGCGAGAACCTGCTAGCGGAGCGTAGTACGAATCACGTGGCGGAAAGCGTCGAGCGAACGGCGCGCGAAGCGATAGACGTGGATCACGTCACTCGCGTGCAGCCAGCACGCATCCGGGCCGGCACCGCGTTGGGCGTCGCCGGGCTCGCGCTGGAAGTCTACGATGGTGCGGAGAGCGTGCGCACCGCGCAGCGTCTGCATGGTGAAGGTAACGCCACCGCAGCCGAATCAGAATTGATTCATTTCGGCGCGCGCACGGTCGGTGGCTGGACAGGCGCCGGCATCGGCATGGCGACCGGTGCGGCGCTGGGTGTGGAATCCGGGCCGGGCCTGTTGGTGACGGGCGCCATCGGCGGCGTGGCGGGCGTGTTTGGCGGCAGCAAGATCGCCCAGTGGAACGACAATCGCGGCATTTACAATCAGGAGCTCGGCGGCAAATCCTGGGCGTACGATCCGGACAATCCTGCCCTGGGGTGGCGGAGCAAGGCGCCGATCGACAATAGCAACGACGGCATCGACAACGCCCGTCGCGGCGATCTCCGCGCTTCGCCCGCCACCGAGAACAGACTCAACTATCAAGCCACCAGTCGATCGGTCGAGCTGGTGTTGGGCGGCCCGCCGGCACAGCGCAGTCCATTCTCGATTCCGGCAGAGGCAGGCGATACGCCCAGCAGTCGGCCGTCGAACTGGGAGCGCAACCCCGGTAGCGGACAATGGCAGCGCGAGGTGTACGGTCCATTCGTCGAGCGCGGGATGACGCCGCATCGCACCGAGTCCGCAGAGGATGCGGCCCTTGTCGCGCGGTTGGACCGACAAGCGGCACAAATCGTGGTGCATAACGCCGCGAACAGCCCGGCGTCGATCGCAGCACGCTATGAAGACACGTACATCCGTAACGGTTGGGCGGCGTATGGAGAAATGCCTCAAGCCGTGCGCAACGCCCGCACGGATGTGGATACGCTGGTCGCATCGGACGAGAACCGCTACCAGCGCCGTGCGGATGGCGAATGGGTCAGCACGGGGTTGATCTACAACAGCACCGCGTCCGGCAATTTACGTGAAGAACTGGACGCAACCCGCGATGTCCTGCTGGCGCGTTTGCCGCCGCCGCGCGAGATCCTGCCCGTGCCGCCGATGGACGCCGATGCGCGCTTACGCGACACGGTTGCGGGCGCCTATCGCAACGCGGGCGTCGATCCGAGCGCCGAGCAGATCGCCGTTGCCGCAACCGCCGTGCGCGCGACCTGGGATGCGAACGGACTGGACCCGGCCACCACCGCATTGCAAGCGCGACCGCAGCGCGATGGCCGGTCCGAGCTTGCAAGCCTGCGCCTGGATACCGACGGCAAGACCTACGTGATTGCGGCCGTCACGACGCCAGAAAACATCGAGCGGGCACGGACAGAAATGACCACTGCACCGCATGCGATTGAACGTGCATCGGAACACGGTCGCGACGTGCGCGAGCAGGTACAGCGCGAGGGGAACCGGCAGGGCCTGTCGCAGGATCAGGTGCAGCAGGCCATGCAGGGCGCAACGACCACCCTCGTCATGCGTGGCGCGCCGTCTGCACATGCGGCCGATGCGGAGGCGCCTCTGCGTCAGGACCATGCGCGCGAACGCGAATCGGCGCAACGCATGCGGACGGATGCCCCAGCGCCACTGCCGCCGGACTTCGCCCCCAGCCAACAAGGCCCGCGCGACCTTCGCGACCCGCAGCATGAGGGCAATGACGCATTACGGGAGATGCAGCACCGTGCCAAGGCGTTCGAAGCGCAGCAGCACATTCCGCACGGTCCGCACACGGATCGTTTGGCTGCGTCGATGCTGCAGTTCGCGGTCGAAAACGATTTTCGATACGGCGATGTGCGCGTCGCAAAGCACCAGGACACCGGCCAGGTTCAACTGGAACATGCGCGGTATGGTCAACCGACGCAGCGCTTTGCCGCCGATTTGGCGGCCATGTCGTCGCAGCCGATCGAAGCGACATCGCAGCGGATCAATGAAACCGTCTCCCGACACAACTCACATGCAGCCCCGGCGGTGGAGCGCACGCGCGAGCAGGCGCAGGGGCTGAGCGGGTATTCATTCGACGACAAAGTGATGTTCGCGCACATTCGCGGCGGAACGCCGGGGCATATCTCCGACGATCACGTGGCTCTGGCGACGCGGATGGCGAAGGAGAACGGTATCGATGCGAACAAGATCGCCCGGGTATCGATGGTGGGCGATCAGATCCGGGTGTTGAGGTCGGGTCCGGATGAGAAAACCGTGCTTGTCGATGTCAATACGCCCGCACCGCCGCTGCAGGCATCGGTCGCTGCAGTCAATACGATCAACCAGCAGCAGGCGCAGACTCTGGCGCAACAGCAGGACCCACCGACGCAGGACGGCCCGGGGCGCGGGCCGAGAATGGTGTAGCCATCACAGGTGCTGACGATGCCCGGCTTGAGGTTTGACAGGTTGCTGAAATAACTCACTCCCGTCGGCCTTTCAGCTGGCTGCTGAGCGCATGACCGCCACGCAGCGGCCATGCAGGATGAACGATGCCCCGCGTTCGATCCTCGCCGCGCCGGTGCCGCACTTGAGTACCGGCGGGCAGACCGCCCCGCTTCGTCGGGATTCCGGGCGGATCGCTATAATCCGGACCTGCTCCGATCCAGAGCGACGCGGCGACCTGCACAACGATGTCTTTTTCTCGAACGATGCCGGCCCGGATGACGCCCGTCGCGATCCGCGCCTACACCGCCACCACTGCGCTTGGCCACGGCCGCGACGCCCAGGCCGATGCGCTGCAGGCGGGCCGCAGCGGCCTGCGTCGCAATGATTTCGGCGATGGCGCCACCGCCGATGCGCGTCTGGACACCTGGATCGGCCGCGTCGACGGCATCGAAGATAGCGTGCTGCCGCCCGCGCTGGCGCCGTTCGACTGCCGCAACAACCGGCTTGCGTGGCTGGCGCTGCAGCAGGACGGGATACTCGACGGGCTTGCCGCGCTGCGCGACCGCTACGGTGCGGAGCGGGTCGCGATCATCATCGGCACCTCCACGTCCAGCATCGGCGCCAGCGAAGAGGCGTACACGCGGCTTGAAAGCAGGCCGCCCGACGGCGAAGCCTTCCCCGCCGATCTGCGCCGGCCGCTGTTGCATACGCCGCATTCGCTGGGCCACTTCATCCAGCTGGCGACCGGGCTGCGCGGTCCGTGCGTCACCGTGGCCACCGCGTGCTCGTCCAGCGCCAAAGTATTCGCGCAGGCGTCGCGGCTGATCGATGCCGGCATCGTCGACGCGGCGCTGGTCGGCGGCGTCGACACGCTGTGCGGCAGCGTGCTGTTCGGCTTCAACGCGTTGGGGCTGGTGTCGCAGCAGCCGTGCATGCCGTTCGATGCGCGCCGCGACGGCCTGTCGCTGGGCGAAGCAGGCGGTTATGCGCTGCTGGAACGCATCGATAGCCAAGATACCGACACACGCGGCCATCGCGGCCTGCGTCTGTGCGGCTACGGCGAAAGCAGCGATGCGCACCACATGTCCACGCCGCATCCCGAAGGATTGGGCGCGCGGCTGGCGATGGCCGATGCGATCGCCCGCGCCGGCATCGCGCCGGACGATATCGGTTATCTGAATCTGCACGGCACCGCGACCCCGGCCAACGATACGGTCGAAGCGCTTGCGGTGCGCGGTCTGTTCGGCGACACCCTGCACGCCAGTTCGACGAAAGGCTGGGTCGGCCACACGCTGGGCGCAGCAGGTATCGTCGAATCGGTGTTCGCGCTGATCGCACTGGAGCGCGGCCTGCTGCCGGGCATGCTGGACAGCGGCGCATCCGGCGCGCCGCAGCGCGACCCCGCCTGCGGGCCGCAGATCCGCTTCGACGCCGTCGAACGCGAGATCCGGTATGCGATGAACAATTCCTTCGGCTTCGGCGGCAACAACGCGTCGCTGGTGTTCGGGCGCGGCGCGGCATCGGTACCGCTGCAGTGACCGCACTCGTCGCCACTATCGAAAGCATCGGCTACTGGAACAACGGTCTGCCGTCGTGGCAGCACGCGCAGGCCTTCGTCGTCAGCGGCGCATTGGCCGGCGACGCTGCGGGCAAACCCTCGCCGCAGCTGCTGGCGCCCAACGAACGCCGCCGCGCGCCGGAGTCGGTGGCGGTCGCGCTGGACGTCGCGCTGGCCGCATGCACGGCGGCAGGCCGCGACCCGGCGACGCTGCAGTCGGTGTTCACCTCCACCCACGGCGATCTATCGATCACCGACTACATGTGCGCGACGCTGGTCGCCGATCCGCGCGCGATCTCGCCGACCAAGTTCCACAACTCAGTGCACAATGCCGCGGCCGGCTACTGGACCATCGGCGCGCACTGCATGCAGGCCGCCACCGCGATCAGCGCCTACGACGCCAGTTTCGCCGAAGGGCTGCTCGAAGCGCTGATGCAGCTGGCGGCCGGCGCCGAAGCGGTGCTGCTGGTCGGCTACGACACCGGCGCTACCGGCCCGCTGCGTTCGGTGCACGACTGCAGCGGCCTGCTGGGCGGCGCGCTGGTGCTGTCGCGCTCGAACAACGGCCCGCGCATGACCGTGACTCTCGTCGATGGCGATGGCGATGCACCGGGCGCACTCGGTCGCCATGCGGGAACCAATCCGATGGTGCCGATGCTGCCGCTGTTCGACGCGTTGGCCGCACGCGCGCCGCGCGCTTCGCTGCTGGCCGGTCCAGGCCGCGCGATGTCGGTGGAGATCGCGTATGAGTGATGCCGTAATGCTCGATCGCCGCAACGTCGCGGTGGTCATCCCCGCGCTCAACGAAGCGCTGCGCATCCGCGAAGTGGTGCAGGGCGCGCTGGGCGAATGCGACCGCGTGATCGTGATCGACGACGGTTCCGACGACGGCACCGTCGGGAAAATCGCGGATCTGCCGGTGATCTTGCTGCGTCATCCGCAGCGGATGGGCAAGGGCGCGAGTCTGCGCGACGGCTTCCGCGAAGCACAGCGGCTGGGCATGGCCGCAGTCACCACCATCGACGGCGACGGCCAGCATGCCGCCAGCGATATTCCGCGGCTGATCGCCGCCGCCAACCGCCATCCCGGCTGCGTGATCGTCGGTACGCGTTTGCGCAAACGCGCCTCGCAGCCGCTGTACCGCCGCATCGGCAACGATTTCGGCGACTGGGGCATCGCCTGGGGCTGCGGCTTCCGGGTGCGCGACACCCAGAGCGGGCAGCGCCTGTATCCGGCGTCCGTGCTGGCGCTGCGCGACGTGCCGGGGGAAGGTTTCGTGTTCGAAGCGCAGCTGCTGATTTCGGCTGCCCGGCATGCGGGTGCGCGCGTGGTCGGGATCCCGATCGAAACCCGCTACCACACGGCCGATGCGCCGGAGCAGTTCCGCAAAAGCCACTTCCGCCTGTTCCGCGACCTCTACGCCATCACGTCGCACGTCGTGATACAAGTCTGGAACTACGGACACGTGATCCGCGAGTACCGCCGCGCACGCGCGCATCCGCCGGTGATCGACGACCCCAGCGGCGAATTCAGTTCAGGAACGCAACGATGACCGAGATCTCCGCTTCAACGCCGGTCGCCCATGATGTCGTCGTCCTCGGCGGCGGTCTGGCCGGCCTCTCGCTTGCGATCCAGCTCAAGCAGCGCGATCCGCAGATCGATGTCGCGGTGCTGGAACGGCGCCCGCATCCGGTCACCGAAGGCGCGTTCAAGGTCGGCGAGTCCACGGTCGAGATCGGCGCGCACTACTTCGCCAACGTGCTCGGCTTGCGCGAGCATCTGGAAAGCGAACACATCCGCAAGTTCGGGTTCCGTTTCTTCTTCAGCGACGGCCGCCGCGACATCGACCGGTGCACCGAACTGGGCGTGAGTCGGATCCTGCCGACGCCGTCGTGGCAGATCGACCGCGGTCGCTTCGAGAATTTTCTCGGCGATGAAGCCCGTCGGCTTGGCGTGCATTTTAACGACGGCGCCACCGTGCGCGGTATCGGCATGGGCGCGGATGACGACGCGCACGCGATCACCTTCGAGCACGACGGCGACACCCGCACCGCTGACGCGCGCTGGCTGGTGGACGCCAGCGGTCGCGCGGGGCTGCTCAAGCGCAAGCTCGATCTGGCGCAACCCACCGATCACGATGCGAATGCGGTGTGGTGGCGCGTCGACGGCCTGATCGATCCGAAAGCATGGTCGGACGACGCCGACTGGCTGGCGCGCTGCACGCCGCCGGACCGCTGGCGTTCGACCAATCACATGTGCGGCCCCGGCTACTGGTTCTGGCTGATCCCGCTGTCGTCGGGCGCGCATTCGCTGGGCATCGTCTGCGACGCCAAGATGCATCCGCTGGAGACGATGAACACCCACGAAAAAGCGATGGCGTGGCTGCGCGAACATCAGCCGCGGATGGCCGATGTGCTGGACCAGCCCGAACACACGCTGCAGGATTTTCTGTTCCTTCGGCATTTTTCGCACGGCTGCAAACAGGTGTTCAGCGGCGACCGCTGGGCGATGACTGGCGAGGCCGGGGTGTTTCTCGACCCGTTCTATTCGCCGGGTAGCGACTTCATCGCGATCTCCAATACGTTGATCTGCGATCTGATCGGCAAAGACCGCGCCGGGAAATCATTTGCCGCCTATGCCGACATCTATCAGCAGCTGTACTTCGGATTCTTCGAAAATACGCTGACGCTGTATCAGGATCAGTACCCGCTGTTCGGCGATGCGCAGGTGATGCCGGTGAAGGTCATCTGGGACTACACCTATTACTGGGCGCTGCTGGCGCCGCTGTTCTGCGGCGAAAAGCTGACCGATGTGTCGCTGCTGGGCCGGCTGCGCCCGCAGTTCG
>JANOXT010000086.1:0-2524 GCA_031418555.1 Lysobacterales bacterium
CCGCCATTGGCCCAGTCCGCGGTCGAAACACCCACCGGCTTCGTTGACGGACACGCCTCTTCCAACGGTCGGCCATTGCAAACGCAATGGCTGGTGGATGTTTTGCAGGAGTTGATGGCGGTTGACGATGCGAACCGCCCCAACGCGATCTGGCGGGTCGAGATCGGCGGTTTTTTGCTGGATATCCTGCTGCCAGAACGGCGATATGCTTTCCTCGATCACGACATCACGATCGATGCGCTGGTGGATATCGCCCTCTCGACACCCGTCGACAATGTGATCCGTCTGGACCGTGAGGATGTCGAAACGCTTGGTGTGGGCGCAGCCACCAAGCCTTTGGATGCCCTGCTGTGGCGCGTGGGGCTGAGAATGGTCCCCAACCCGTCGATGCCGTGGCTGGGGAAAGAGGTTTCCCTGCGTCTCAAACGTTGGCCCGACTTCGGCCGTCTCGGCGTGCACAAGGCGCATCTTGCGCTTGCCGCGCTGCTGACGAAGTCTCGCTGGCGTATCGATGCCCTCGTCGAGGCCAGCGGCGGGACGCAGGCCGAACTGGAATCGTTTCTGGTCGCCTGCGGGCTGTGCGGTCTGCTTGAGATCGAGAAGGTTCCGCCGGTGGCGCTCGCGCCGCAGGTCGCGAAGCGGCGTCTCGGCGTCTCGGGGCTGTTTCGCAGCCTGCGCAGCGCACTGCGAATGGGGGGCTGAAGCATGCCGCGCGAATACAAGCTCATTTTCACGGGCAGCATGGGGGCGGGCAAGACCACCGCCATCGCCGCCATCAGCGAGATCGCCCCGGTGTCGACCGATGTCCAGAATTCGGACTTGGCGACCAGCGGAAAGGCGACCACCACGACAGCGCTCGATTACGGTGAGGTCACGCTTGAAGGCGGCGACAAACTGCGCCTGTACGGCACTCCCGGGCAGGCCCGTTTCGATTTCATGTGGAAGATTCTCAGCGTCGGCGCGCTGGGCGTGGTGATTCTGGTCGACAACAGCAGGCCCGACCCCATCGCCGACCTGCGCGGTTATCTCGACGCCTTTGCCGATCTCGCACGCAATTCGCGCGTCGTCATCGGTATCGGCCGCACCGATACCCATGAGCGGCCTGCCATCGACGATTACCACACGGCGATCGCATCGTTCGGCGTATCGGTGCCGATCCTCTCGGTGGACATCCGCCGGCGTGAGGACGTACTGCTGCTGCTCGACATCCTGTTTCACCAGATCGAAGCGCTTGACCCGGCGCAAGCCGATACCGTCGCTGGAGACGCACATTAAATGGATGCCATCAACGAATTGCCCGGACGCACCGAGCGCGCCCTGTGCCAGAAAAACCTCGACGCGCTGCTGGACGCCTATCCCGAAATCATCGGGGCGCTGGTGTCCAGCATCGACGGGTTCGAGATCGCCGCACATCTACGGCCTTCGCTTTCGGCAGCCACGCTGTCGGCGATGACCAGTTCGCAGCTGGCGCTGGGCGAAGCGATCTGCGGCGAAACCGCGATGGGCGCATGCCTGAATGTGGTCATCGAAGCCGATCAAGGCCGCGTGCTCATGCTGGACATACCCAACCCGCGCCGCAAGCTGCTGCTGACTGTGCTGTGCAGTCACGACGCATCGCTGGGCAGCGTGCTGTGGCCGGTGCGTCGCTGCGCGCAGGAGATCGGCAAGCGCATCGAGAGTGCGGCTGCCTGATATTCGAAAACCGCCGGCCGGCGGTCAGCACGATTAATGCGGTCCGGAACGCATCGTCCGCCCCCGCGTCGATTCCAAGATGCAATCAACCCACCTGTGAGGATAGAAACGATGGCTAATTTGAAAGATTCGCTCAACGAGCTGATGACGATGGACGGCGCAGTCGCAATGGCGCTGGTTGACTACAACAGCGGCATGATGCTGGGTTCAGTCGGCACCGGCGTCGACCTGGAAGTGGCTGCAGCGGGCAACACCGAGGTCGTTCGCGCCAAAATGAAGACAATGAAAGCGCTTGGCCTGAACGACGATGTCGAAGACATGTTGATCACGCTGGGCAAGCAGTACCACATCATTCGCCCGGTCGCGAGCAAGCCGGGTCTGTTCTTCTACGTGGTGCTGGACCGTTCGCGCTCCAATCTCGCCCTGTCGCGCCGTAAAGTGCTGGACGTCGAAAACGGCCTGACGCTCTGATTTGGATGTGATGATCAGGATGTGATGATCTGGGCATGATGGTCCTGGCGTGATGATTGGGATGTGTTGATCCGTGTGCATCGATCAGAGCAGCCGCAGCATCACCGCAATCGTCATGTTTTAAGCCGGGGGCGTTCGCGCCCCCGAGGCTTTTCAGGGGCCGTTGGGTGACCGAAAGGTAGGCCTGTCGAACGCGGACGCCGGTTTGTGGTCCAATCGGAACATCGTTCGATCGACCGGAGGTCCCATGCGCCATACCCAGCCCTTCCCGCCCCTGTCTGGCAGATATTCCAGCCGCCTCTTGGCGCTGAGCTGTCTATGCGCATGTGGCGTGACCTGGGCCCAGCAAGTCCCTCCTGCA
>JANOXT010000087.1:0-2445 GCA_031418555.1 Lysobacterales bacterium
ACCAAAAGGGGTAGTTGCTGTAAATGTTATACTATACAATCCAGCATTTGCATAACCATGGGTTGGGTTTTGATTGTTAGAAAACGTTCCATCTCCAAAATCCCAAACAAAACTATTGACAACATCATTGGTTATAGTTGAATCTCTAAAGGATACGTATCCGCTATCGCACAATGTTGTTACATCAGATAAAATGGTTGATTCAATTCCAATAACCTTTACGGTATCTAATCCCAAGATGGCTACTTTGCATCCTCCGCCATCTTCAATTATAACTCTAGGAACATAAATCCCTGGCGTGGCATATACATGCGAAGTCGAGTCGAGTGTTGTGTAAACGGTATTGCCATCGCTAAAGTCCCAAATATAACTTATTGCATTGTTAGAAATAATATTATAAGATACTCTTCCAGGATTACATACTCGAGTAGGAATATAGCCAAATGCACCTGTCGGACCATTGATGACAATGTTTCTTCTCATTGTATCAGTACAACCACCTGTATTAGTAACTGCCAAAGAAATAATGTATTTACCCGGGTAAGTATAAATATGTGACGGATTTAATAAAGTAGAATAACTGCCATCTCCAAAATCCCACTTATAATCAATGTAGTTGTTTGAATTGTTAATTGTATTGACTACCAACGGAGGACAAGTAGCAAGGGAGTCGCTCAAAGAAAACTTTGATTTTGCCGTAAATACTTTAATTACTTTCGATGAAGAATCTTTACAACCAATTTTATCGGCTACGACCAAGCTAGTTATATAGGTTCCAGGATTACTAAAAGTATGAACAGGTGTAGCAGAAGTAGAAGAATTATTATCTCCAAAATTCCATTTATAAGTTACATCTGCACCAATAGAATTAATTGAAAATGCTACAGGAGAATTTGGACACACCAAAGAATCTGAAGGAGCAAACCCTGCATTTATGCTTGAAATACTAATAAAGGAAGATTTTCCCAAACTATCCTTGCATCCATAAGTATCCTTCACTATCATATATACATTGTACACTCCAGGAGATGTGTAATCATGCGTAAATGGTCCTGATGTAAGTACTTTTGGAGGGCCATCACCAAAGTTCCAAGTCCAATTGGCAATGGGATGAATACCATCGGTAATTGTAGAATCAAGAAAAGTAATAGTGGTGCCAAAACAACCTCCACGAGGATTGCCTCCAAATGCAGCTTTGGGGCCATATACGGTAATCGGAAAAGAACCGTAGACAGTATCGACACATTGAAGAATATCAGTTAATGCTACAGCTGGATTCCTTGCACCTGTAGTGGCATAAGCTTGAGCTACCGGCGTATTACTCGTTTGTATACCAGGTTTATTCACTCCTTCAAAAAACCATTTGTACCGCTGAATACTTCCTGCCTTAACATTACCTATATCAAATAATACTCTGGTTGCCCGGCAACTAATTGAATCGCTTATTATCATTTTAGGGGCCTGATCCAATACCATCACATTGGTCAACTTAGTATGTTGACAAGAACCATCAGAAACAGTAAGTGAAACAGGATAGGTTCCAGATGTAGAATAGGTATGAGCCGGATTTCTTTGAGTAGAGGTACCTCCATCACCAAAATCCCATGTCCAACTAGTCGCTCCAATAGAACTATCTATAAAATTTCTCTTCAATGGCATACTGCATATGTAAGCAGTATCAAACTTAGCAATTGGAGGCTTAACATGAACATAATTAGTTATAACGGAGGAATCATTGCATCCAAGACTTGCAACAGTGAGCGTTACTGTAAACCAACCTGTGTCACTATATGTGTGGGTAGGGTTCTCTTCAGGACTAGTCCCCCCATCGCCAAATTCCCAGTTCCACCAATTGACGTCATAACCATTGGGTACAGAAGTAAGATCGGTAAAGTTTACAGGAGTATTTGCACATACATTTAATGGGTTTGCGGAAAACAATGCAGTGGGCTTTATGCCTACCATTACAGCTTCAACAAGCGTTAGCGTATCTGTACAGCCTGCACCAGTGGAAACTGTAAGCTTTACATTGTATATTCCAGGTACGGTATAGGTATGTGATGGGGTGGAGTCCGTTGAAGTTCCTCCATCGCCAAAATTCCACAAATAGGTACTAACAGGTAAACCAGTCTCAATAGTAGCATGTGGAAAAACTGTATAGGGCGCACACTCCTTTTTCAGCAGACTATCTATAGAAATAATTTCTGGTGGTGATACCCGTACATAATCTTCCTGTAACAAAGTATCAGTACAACCATTTGAATTAATAACAATTAAACTCACCGAATAGGAACCAAGCGTAGTGTATTGATGCGATGGATTTTTCTGAGTTGAGGTTGTACCATCTCCAAAATTCCATGAATAAGTAACTGCATTTGATGATGTATTATTGAAATTGACAGTTAATGGCGCTTTACAACTATATCTGACAGGGGCATTGAAAGC
>JANOXT010000088.1:0-22682 GCA_031418555.1 Lysobacterales bacterium
TACGCAAAAGACCTGCGCACCGTCGGCGTTGGCGCCGGGCAGATGAGCCGGGTGGTATCGGCGAAGATCGCTGCGCTGAAAGCCGAGGAAGCCGGGCTGATCGTGCCTGGCTCCGTGCTGGCCTCCGACGCGTTCTTCCCGTTCCGCGATGGGGTCGACGCCGCCGCAGCGGCCGGCATCAAAGCGATGATCCAGCCCGGCGGTTCGATGCGCGACGCGGAAGTGATCGCCGCGGCCGATGAGCACGGGATCGCGATGGTGTTCACCGGCGTGCGGCATTTCAGGCATTGATCAACGACACCCTGAAACGACACCCAGACATGAATACCATTGTCGTCAGGGACGCCACTGAGGCGGATTTCGAACGTATCGTCGCGCTCAACGCGATGTGGGTGCAAGAGACCAGTCCGATGGATATCGTCCGGCTGCGGCATCTGCATGGGTTTGCGTTTCATCATCGCATCGCGCTTGTCGACGGAGAGGCCGCCGCGTTTCTGCTAGCGATGCGAGACGGCACTGCCTATCTCAACGACAACTACGGCTGGTTCTCAGCGCAGTATCCGCATTTCGTTTACGTTGATCGAATCGTGGTCGACGCGACAGTGTCCGGACGTGGTATCGGGCGCCTGCTTTACGAAGATCTGTTCGCGAGATCGCGAGCGAGCGATATCGGCATGATCGCCTGCGAGTACAACATCGAACCGCCCAACCCCGCGTCGAAAGCCTTCCACGATCGTTTCGGGTTCGTCGAAGTCGGCACACATCACGTTGCCGGTGGCAGCAAGCGGGTCTCGCTGCAGATCGCATACATCATGGAGCACACAGCCGCATGAAAGTCCTCGTCATCGGCGCCGGTGGCCGCGAACACGCCCTCGCCTGGAAACTCGCGCACTCCGAGCGCGTCACCGAAGTGCTGGTCGCGCCGGGCAATGCCGGGACCTCGACCGAGACCAAATGCCGCAATGTCGACGTGAAAGCGACCGACATCGATGGTCTCGTCGCACTCGTTCGCGCCGAGCGTGTCGAGGTCACCATCGTCGGCCCCGAAGGTCCGCTGGTTGCGGGCGTTGTCGATCGTTTCCGCAGCGAAAGCCTGCGCATCTTCGGACCGACCGCTGCCGCTGCGCAGCTGGAAGGCAGCAAGGCGTTCGCGAAGGATTTTTTAGCCCGCCACGGCATCCCGACGGCCCACTACGCGGTCCACACCGATGTCGATGCTGCGCTGGAATACTTACGGAGCACAGGCGCACCCATTGTGGTGAAAGCCGATGGCCTCGCGGCCGGCAAAGGCGTGATCGTGGCGATGACGCTGGAAGAAGCGGAAGACGCGGTGCGCGACATGCTGTCGGGAAATGCGTTCGGCAGCGCCGGGGCGCGGGTGGTGATCGAGGAATTCCTCGAAGGCGAGGAAGCCAGCTTCATCTCGATGGTCGACGGCAAGACCGCGCTGCCAATGGCCACGTCGCAGGACCACAAGCGCGTTGGCGATGGCGATACCGGCCCGAACACCGGCGGCATGGGCGCGTACTCGCCCGCGCCGGTGGTCACGCCCGAGGTGCATGCGCGGGTGATGCGCGAGGTGGTGGAACCGACCGTCCGCGGGATGGCCGCCGACGGCGTGCCGTTCACCGGCTTCCTGTATGCCGGGCTGATGATCGATGCCAGCGGCGCGCCGAAGGTGATCGAATTCAACGTGCGCTTCGGCGATCCCGAAACCCAGCCGGTGATGCTGCGGCTGCAGTCGGATCTGCTGGATCTGGTGGATGCGGCGATCGACGGGCAGCTGGCGCGGGCCGAAGCGCGCTGGAACCCGCGGCCTTCGCTCGGCGTAGTGATGGCGGCGGCGCATTATCCGGACATGCCCAAGCGCGGCGATATGATCCGCGGACTGGAGGTTTCACCACCGATGGGCAGCAAGATCTTCCATGCCGGGACCGCATTCGATGCCGATGGCCGGGTGGTCACCGCTGGCGGCCGTGTGCTGTGCGTGTGTGCGCTGGGCGATACGGTCAGCGCAGCGCAGCGCGAGGCGTATGCGGCGCTCGCCCCGATTGCATGGGAGGGTGAGTTCCACCGCCACGACATCGGTTGGCGGGCCATCGCGCGCGAGCACTGAGCCCGCACGCCGGCTGAAAATCAGCGCCCGCGTTTGGTCGCTTTGGCGGGGGCCTGATGCTTCGCCAGTTCCTCGATCAAGCTGCGGACCAGTTTCCGCTGCGCGCCGGTCAGCTTCAGAAACGCGTCGATCGCAAGCTGGTCGTGCGGGTTGATCCGGTATTCGCTGCGCTGCTCGCGGACCTTACGGCCCTGATCGCCGTACTGCAGTTGCTGAGGCTCGATCGAGAGCATTTTTGCCAGCGCGCGCAGATTCGCCTGACGCGGCATCGCACGGCCGTTGAGCCAGCCGGAAATCGCCTGTTGCGATACCGGTTCGCCGCCGAACCGGGCCAGCAGTTTGACGAGTTCGGCCGGGCTCTCGCTCATGCCGGCCTGGCGAAGTGCGGCGCGGAGGCGCTCGCTGAAAGCATCTTGTTCGGTTTTCATGCGCCGACGTTAAGTCGGCGTCGGGCACGATGTGAAAGACGTGATTGGTGACAATACTCAATCTATGTTGTCGTGCGGCATGAGGCTTCGATGCCGGGCACATCACCCCTTTTTTCCAATACCGCCGGTCTTCACGAATTCGTCGATCACATGCCGCAGCAGCTTGCGCTGCGCTTGCGGCAACTGCAGGAAGGCCTCGATCGCCAGCTGGTCGCGCGGATCGAGCCGGTATTCCCCGCGGTTCTCGCGCACGCGCTTGCCGTCGTCCCCGTACTGAAGCTGCTGCGGTTCGACCGAAAGCATTTTCGCCAGCGCCCGCAAATTGGCCTGCCTTGGCATGGCGCGCCCCTTCAACCAGCCGGAAACGGCTTGCTGGGATACGGGCTGCCCGCCGAAACGCGCGAGCAGGCGGACGAGTTCGACGGGGCTCTCGACGAGACCCGCCCGTTGCAGCGCTGCGCGCAGCCGTTACTGAACGCGATTTGTTCATTGATCATCACCTGACGTTAGGCCGGTGCACGCCGGCGTTGGAAAGTTGTGATTTGTACGATATCAAACTTTTTGTTAGCGTGCGTGTCGTCGGCCTGATTTAAACCACCGCATCTCAACGACCATATCTCAACGACCATATCTCAACGACCGTATCTCGACGACTGCATTTCAACCGCTGGACTTCAGCGACTTCATCTCAACGACAACCATGGAGGGCGGCGATGTCCGACCAGAGGGGAAGACGATACCAGTGCCGTCATGACGGGGAAGACCATGACCGGCTCTACCAGCGACTCCGGCAGCACCACGGCCGCGCCGACGCCGTTTTCGGCAAGCAGGGGTACGGTGTGGCGCAGCGATGGGAGCATCACCGATGGCCATGAGCGCGCACGCGCCGCCGCTGCATAACGCTCTGGACTACTGCGCCCGCAAACTGCTGGCCGAGCTTGCGCTTGCGCCGGACGCACGCGCTGATGCGATGTTGGCCAATCGCCTCACCCCGACCAGCGCCGCGCTGTTGCGTTGGTGGTGCGCGTCCGAGCGCTGCAAAACCCGGGTCGACAATTTCCATGCCGGCCAACGGCAGGCGATCCTGCACACGGTGATCGCGCATGAGCTGCTGCAGACAGACGATCCCGAATGGCTTTACCGCCTCGCCTGCGATCCCAAGCGCGCAGCGGCCGAAGCGGCATGGGCCGATACGGCATGGGCCGATACGTCCGGCCCGGCTGCGGCGTCGACGCAATACGCTGGCTATGTGCTGCGGATGTCGCCCGGCAGCGGATTGCGCTGGGTGGCGCAGGCATTGCTGATCTGGCAGTGGGCCAACCACCTTGCCGCGCGCGCGGCAGGCCACGACGACCCGCGCTTCAGCGGCGATTTCGCGCTGCTGGCCGCCACCAGCGCGGTACGGATGCGCTTGGAAGATGCGCTGTTCGGTCCGGTCGACGCCTGTGGGCAGCGCGATGCAACGCGATGCAGCCCCGTCCGCCATGCGCAGCTGTTTCTGCCGCCATCGCTGCGCACGTCGCTGCCCGAATGGCTGGATGCACAAGCGCGATGCGCGAACGGCGAAAGATGCCTGCGCATCATTGATGCCGTTGCTGACTCTATTGCTGACTCCATTGCTGACTCCATTGCTGACTCTATTGCTGATACCGGTGCCGGAGCCGCCGCGCCACCGATCACGCTGGTCGCGGGTGTCGGCGCAGCGATGCTTGCGGGCAGCGGCTCGATGCATCAGCAAGACCATCATCCGTCGCCCCGGCGCACCGCGCTGCTCTGGATCGATCTGGCGTTACCGCAGGCATCCGCAGCAGCCTGCACAGGTTCGACGCCGATCGTTGAATTCCCGCTGGAACGCGCGATCCGCGATAGTGCGGTAAAACTGCCGATGCTGGAACCGACGCATCATCTGCGGATGCCGCCTCTGCGCGCCACTTCGCCGCGGCGCAGGGGCCTGCGGCCACGCCTGTCGCGCGCCCATCGCGGTCTGCTGAAGATGGGGCTGGAAGCGCTGTCGCGACGCGATGCCGGCTTTGTTGCGCTCGATCCCGCGCGCAAACCACAGCTGCTGGTGCTGTGCGACACGCCGCAGCTGATCCGCGGCGTGCATCGGTCGCTCATCGAATACGGCCTGGACAGGGGCGACATTGGAAAACGCGCGATCGTCGAGACTTTTACCGATAGGTTCAGCGGTCCAATTCCGATATGCGCCATGCTTCCCGACGCGCGCATCTGCGTGCTCGTGGTGCTGCGCACCGGTATCGGCACATCCACGACCACGTCGCTGATGACGCCGGCGCTGCCGCCGTTGTGGCCTGAGCCGGATTTCGCCGCACTGCGCACCGAGAACCGCGAGCGCTCGGCCCTGGGGCGTGCGCCTGCGAATCTGCTGGACGTGCTGTCGGTAGTGGAGCATCCGCAGTGCCATGCCGGCTATACGGATCTGCTGCGCGCGGGCCTTGCCGCGCATGGCGGCGATCATCGCGACACCGCGGCTACCGGCGACCTCATGGTGGCCGGTCTGCGTACGGATGCGGACGCCTTCGAGATCGCGCTGCCCGTCCTGTACGCTCAGCATCAGACGCACGAAGACCGGCTCTGCGATCTGCCGCATCTGATCCTGCGCGCGCGGCAGTCGATGTCTGTTCGCAAATCGGTGTACACGCATGCGGGTTGGACCGCGCACGACAGCGGGCTGCGCAGGGCATTTCTGGAGTGTGCGGAATGCGATCCGGGGATCGAAAGCCACTGTCTGCTCGATCCGCGCCGGCACGCCACACGCATACGCGATGCGCTGCTTGCGCAAGGCATCCCGCCGCTAGGCTTGCCCGATGCATTGGTGCGCACCGCCGATGCGGTGTATCTGGTCGAGTTCCTGCCGTCCTGCCCGGCGCAGCCGCAGCCGCCGAATCCGGGCGAACGTGCGCTCATGCGATGGTGTGCGCATGCCAACGCCCTGCCGCCCGTTCAACGACAGCATCGGCGCTGGCATCGTGTGCAGCTGCAGGCACCGCTGTTCTGGTCGTGGAAACGCAGCGAAGGCGCACTGTCGGCCCTGCTGTCGGCGCTGGCCGGAACCTTGCCGCTTGCGCGCCGCGGACATGCGCCAGCCACTGCCGACTGAGCCATGACCGTGCGAACGATATCCGTGCTTCTCTGTTAGGCTCCGCCGGAACCTCGCCGGCGGAGTCCGGCTTCGCGGAGCGCGCATGGCCTACAACCAATTCGAACTGTTGCGGCAGCGCCGCTTCCTGCCTTTTTTCGTGGTCCAGTCGCTGGGCGCGTTCAACGACAATGTCTATCGTCAGGCCATCATCGGTCTGCTGTTCTGGCTGGGCGTGGATGAACAGCAGAAGACCCTGTACACCAATCTCGCGCCGGCGCTGTTTATCCTGCCGTTCTTCCTGTTTTCGGCCACCGCCGGCCAGATTGCGGAGAAACTGGAAAAATCCAGGCTGATCCGCATCACTACCACGATGGAAATCGTGATCATGTCGGTGGCGGCGGTCGGTTTTCTGCTGCAGAACATGCCGCTGCTGCTGCTGGCGCTGTTCGGCACCGGCGTGCAGTCCGCACTGTTCGGCCCGGTCAAGTATTCGATCCTGCCCTCGGTGCTGAGGCCCGAAGAGCTGACCGGCGGCAACGGTCTGGTGGAGATGGGAACGTCGGTGTCGATACTGATCGGCATGATCGTGGGCGGACTGATCTTCAAAGTCGCAGGCGCTTACGGGCCGCAGACCGCTGCGGCGCTGATCGTGCTGCTGGCGATCTGCGGCAATCTGGTCAGCCGCCTGGTGCCCAAGGTCGATGCCGCAGCGCCGGACCTGAAGATCCATCTCAATCCCATCCCGGAATCGCGGCGGGTCATGGCGCTTGCGGGCAAACAGCTTGCGGTGCGCAATGCGGTGCTCGGCGTGTCGTGGTTCTGGTTCATCGGCACCGCGCTGACTGCGCAGCTGCCGATCTACGCGGAAAAATATCTGGGCGGCGACGAAACCCTGTATCTGTTCGCGCTGGGCGTGTTTTCGATCGGCACCGGCATCGGCTCGCTGCTGTGCGAAAAGCTCTCTGCGCGCACGGTCGAGATCGGGCTGGTGCCGCTGGGCGCGTTCGGAATGAGCGTGTTCCTGTTCGATCTGTATTTCGCGCGCAGCGGCGTCGCCAGCGTCACGGGGCTGGACATCGCCGGTTTTCTGGATCAGCCCGGCAGTTGGCGGGTTGCGATGGACCTCTTCGGCGTTGGCCTGTTCGCCGGTCTGTTCCTGGTACCGCTGTTCGCGCTGATCCAGAGCCGCACCCCGAAACAGGAGCTGTCGCGGGTGATCTCCGGGGTCAACATCCAGAATGCGTTCTTCATCGTGCTTGCGGCGTTGCTGGGCATCGCGCTGCAGATGAAGCAGGTGACGGTCGGCGCGACCACCATCAGGATGCCGGGCCTCGGCATTCCGCAGCTGTTCCTGTGTCTGGCGATCGCCAATACGCTGGTGGCGATCTGGATCTTCACGATCGTGCCGGAATTCCTGATGCGCTTCCTCAGCTGGGTGTTCGTGCGCGGGCTGTACCGGCTGCAGGTGCACGGCATCGAAAAGAATATTCCGGACGAAGGCCCCGCGCTGATCGTGTGCAATCACGTCAGCTACATGGACGCACTGATCCTGTCGGCCAGCATTCCGCGGCCGGTGCGCTTCGTCATGTACTACAAGATTTTCAACGTGCCGGTGATGCGCTGGATTTTCCGCACCAGCAAGGCGATCCCCATCGCCAGCGCCAAGGAAAATCCGGAGATCATGCGCAGCGCTTTCGACGAGATCGACGCGGCGCTGGCCGATGGGCAGCTGGTCTGCATCTTCCCGGAAGGCGCGCTGACCCGCGACGGCGCGATCGCGCCGTTCAAGGCCGGCGTGCAGCGCGCGCTGGAGCGGCGGCCGGTGCCGGTGGTGCCGATGGCGCTGAAGAACATGTGGACCAGCATGTGGAGCAAGCGCGACGGCCGGATGCGCCAGATGCGTGTGCCGCGCAGGTTCCGCGCGCATGTCGACGTGGTGGCCGGTCCGCCCATCGACGGCCGCGGTGTCGCGGTAGCCGCCTTGGAAGCCCAAGTCCGGGCGCTGCGCGGCGACGCAGCCTGAGCGTCGCTGCCATCGCGTTTCGATATCGCAACCGATTGCGCCCAGCGGCGGAATCGGCACAATGCGGGTGACAGCGCGCCACATCCGCCCCCAAAGCGGGCAGGCCGCACGTTTCCACCGCCCATCCACACCCGATTCCTGGAGATTCCGCATGAACACGACCGCCGCACCCGGCTCCATTCCCAATCATCTGGCCTGGGCGATCATCGCGACGGTCCTTGCGACCTGTCTGTGCTGCCCGCTCGGTCTGCTCGGCATCGTCGGCATCGTCCAGTCCAACAAGGTCAACACGCTCCTCAATCAAGGCGACATGGAAGGCGCGCGCCGCGCTTCGGACAGCGCCAAGACGTGGTGCTGGGTGGCCACCGCGCTGGCCATCATCGGCGTGCTGATCAACGTCGGCTTGCTCGCCACCGGCGGCATGGCGTCGTACGTGGAAACGATGCAGCAGCTGCAGAACCGCTGATCGTTGTTTCCGATGCTGGCGTTGAAGACATCCGAAAAGTTCGCGCTGACGATGGCCGCACTCGCGGCCATCGTCGGCATCTGGATGCTGCGCAACTACGACCCCAACGCACCGCACAGTCTGTTTCCGCCGTGCATGTTCAAGGCGTTCACCGGTTATTACTGCATCGGTTGCGGGCTGACCCGTGCGCTGCATGCGCTGGTACACGGCGATATCGGCGGCGCGTTCGCGATGAATCCGCTGGCGATGCTGGTGCTTCCGCTCATCCCGCTGATGCTCATCGACGGCCGCGGCGCCACGCCGGCACCGCTCAGGCCGTTCATGTCGGTCGTGATGACGCCGAAACTCTGGATGCTGCTGCTGCCGGCGTATTGGATCGCCCGCAATCTGCCTTGGGCCCCCTTCAGCTGGCTCGCACCGGGTTGAAGCCAGGCCGGCTACATGCGGCACCGGCCGTCCAGCGTTCACTTCCCGGGTGCTAGCCTTCGGGCGATGTCCATCTCCGCCCGCACCTTGATATTGCTCTGCACGCTGCTTGCGGCCTGCATGCTCGCAACCTGCATGCTGTGGCCGGGCGCGGCGCACGCGCAGCAGGCGCTGAATCGCTGCAATGGCCCCGGCGGCAATCTCATCTACACCGACCGCCCCTGCGACACGATCGGCGCGACCGAACGTCTGCCGCGCAGCGCCATCGCCGGCGCGTACGGGCTGCGTCGCGGCGGCTGCGCGCGCAATCTTCAGGATCTGGTCTATGAGATCACTGCGGCGATCGACAACCGCGACGTCAACCGGCTGGGCGCGGTCTATCACTGGGTCGGCCAGAACGCGCAAAGCGGCGACCGCATCCTGGATCGGCTGCAGGTGATCGTCGACCGTCCGCTGGTCGATATCGCGCCGCTACGGGGTACGTCCACGGAGACGCCCGCACTGGCGACCGAGGCCGCGCCTGTCGTCGTACCGCCACCATCGCCCGCAGCACCTGCCGTCGCTGAACCGCCAATCGACGGCAACTCCATCGCAGGTGACGTTGCGCCACCGCGCCGCGCGATCCGCCGGGCGCCGGTCGGCCTGCGCCTGGAACAGACGCTCGGCAAAGGCACGACGCCCTCGCAGACGGTCTTCGGGCTGCGCCGACATCTCGACTGTTGGTGGATCACGCTCTAGGGACTGCGCTGCATGCACCGGGCTGCACGTTTTCGCATCAAGATCGCGCCTTGCGTACTGAGACGAGATTGGCGCTATACGCATGCGCATGCTGCGGCGCAGCTTGCGCGACGCCCCGGCGCGTGAGATCCATTGCGCTGGGCAAGGTGTCCGGGCCTCCCTCGAAACCATCATCGGTCCCGATATTGCATCCATTGGCTCGGACGCCGCAATGGAAGGACCAAGGAGAGGTCACCGCATGAAACGTTCCATGATGTTCATCGCTATCGGTACGGTCGCAGCGCTGGGTTTTGCCGCATCCGCCACTCAGGCCGCGAAGCAGCCGCTGTTCTCCAGCATGAAGGCCGCACCTGCCGGTATCAGCGCAGACGCCGCCTATCGTGCGTTGGCCGAAAGCCGCGCCACTGCATCGCTGCAGATGGTGCAGGCCGATGCCAGCCAGATCAGCGCCAAAAACGACACGCTGCAGCTTGGGCTGGGCGACGCGGGCACGGTCCACATGCGCTACACCAAGCGCAATCCCGACGGCACGCTGGTGTGGTACGGCAATATCGGCAAAGACTTCGGTGTGTTCGATTCATTGCGGGCCAAATCCACCGGCGAAATCGCCGACGACCCCAACAATTCGGTGATGATCGTGCGTCACGGCGACAAGCTCACCGGGACCATCCGCATGAAAGGCGAACTTTACGCACTGCGTCCGCTGCGGTCCGGCGGGCACGTGATCGCGCGGATCAACGAATCGAAGATGCCGCCGGATCACCCGGCCGCCTACAAATTCCTGCCGCGCATCGACATGAACCAAGCGCTGCGTGCCGGCAAAGTCACTGCGAATGCTGCAACGCTTGCCAATACCACGATCCGGGTGATGGTGGCCTATACGCCGTCCGCCGCCAGCGCGAGCGGCGACATCATCGGCCTGATCAATCTCGCCGTATCCGAGAGCAACCAGGGCTATGCCAACAGCGGCGTGAACATCACCATGCAGCTGGCCTCCACGGTCTCCACCACGTACACCGAGTCGGGCAGCTTCACCACCGATCTCACGCGCTTCCGCGGCACCACCGACGGCTTCATGGATTCCATCCACACCACCCGCAACAGCAGCGCTGCGGACGTGGCGGTGCTGTTGATCAACAACAGTTCGTCCTGCGGTCTGGCATCGGCGATCGGCTCCACCGCCAGCACCGCGTTCGCGGCCGCGCACTACGGCTGCGCCACCGGCTATTACTCGTTCGCACACGAGGTTGGCCATCTGCAGTCCGCACGTCACGATCCAGCCAACGATCCGACCAACAGCCCGTACGCCTACGGTCACGGGTATCAGTCCCCGACCAGCGCATGGCGCACGATCATGGCTTACAACTGCAGCGCAGGCTGCCCGCGTATCAACTACTGGTCTAATCCCACCAAGACTTACGGTGGACAGGCGATGGGCACTGCAGGCAGCAACGACAACCGCCGCGTGTTGAACAACACCGCAGCTACGGTCGCCGCCTACCGCTGATCGCAGTCGAACGCCATGCACCATCGGACGGGGCCTCAGGGCCCCGTCTTTTTTTTGGCGATCCGGCGCCACACTGTCGGCACCCATCCCGTTGGCCTAAAATGCGGATCGCATCGACTTTCCGCAGACGGACACCGACATGACCCAGCGTTACCCCGAATGGATCTGGCACAACGGCACCATCAAGCCCTGGGCCGAGGCCACCACCCACGTCATGTCGCACGTCGTGCATTACGGGTCGTCGGTGTTCGAAGGCATCCGCTGCTACGACACGCCCAGCGGCCCGGCGATCTTCCGCCTCACCGATCACAACAAGCGGCTCTATGCGTCGGCCAAAATTTACGACATGGCCATGCCCTACGGCCTCGATGCGGTCAACGCCGCGTGCCGCGATGTGCTCAAAGCCAACGACTTCACCACCGACTATCTGCGCCCGGTCGCATATCGCAGCCTCGGCGGATTCGGTCTGTCCGCCGACACGCCCACCGACATGGCGGTGGCCACCTGGAAGATGGGCCAGTATCTGGGCGCCGAGGTGCTGGAAGAAGGCATCGACGCCTGCGTCTCCAGCTGGCAGCGTTTCGCGCCCAACACCATTCCCGCCGGCGCCAAGGCCGGCGGCAACTATCTGTCCGGGCAGCTGGTAGCACGCGAGGCGCGACGCCTGGGTTTCGGCGAAGGCATCGCCCTGGCATCCACGGGGCTGCTCAGCGAAGGCGCCGGCGAGAACCTGTTTCTGGTCTTCGACGGCGTGCTGCACACCACGCCGGTCAGCGCCGCGCTGCTCAACGGCCTGACCCGCAACACCATCATCACCCTCGCCCGCGACCACAGCATCGAGGTGATCGAACGCGATCTGCCGCGCGAATACCTCTACCTCTGCGACGAGCTGTTCATGTGCGGCACCGCCGCGGAAATCACCCCGATCCGCTCGGTCGATGGCCGTCAGGTCGGCGCCGGCAAACCCGGCGCTGTGACGCGTCGTTTGCAGGAATTGTTCTTCGGGTTGTTCAACGGTAAAACTGCGGACAAGTATGGGTGGCTCGAAAAGGTGTAAGCACTGTTTGATTTTCCAGGTGCTTCGTGAATTTTAGCGGGAAGGTTAATGACGCTGTCGATGACGGCGAGTCATCGTGTGCGGGTAAGGTTTGGTATCTTTTTCGCGCACCAGCACGAAAAAGATCCCATAGCCTTACCCGAATCCCATAACGCACCGGCATCGGCAGAGAGGTATCCGGCCTACGGCCCTCACATCTCGCAGAAGCAATATGCAGAAACAAGAAAACCGTTGATCAAACCCCGAACGTCAACGTCGCAATCACCCCACGTTCCTGCCCCGGCACCACCCGCACCCGCCAGCCATACAGCGCGCACAGACGGCGCACGATCGACAGGCCAATGCCGCCGCCAAGCGTGTGCTCGGCGTGGCTGCCGCGATAACCGCGCTCGAACAGCCGCGCGGCGTCTTCGGCGCTGAGGCCCGGTCCGCTGTCGATCACGTCGACGGCGTTGTCGCCCAAGCGCACCACCACTTCGCCCTGCTGCGTGTACTTCACCGCATTACCGATCAGATTGCTCAGCGCCACAGTCACCGCGGCATCCGGCGCATCCACGATCACCTGACCGATCACGCCGTCCATGCGCAGCGTCAGCGACTTGCCGCCGAGCTGGGTGCGGTGCGCATCCAGCAGCTGTTCCGCAAGACGGCCGACATCCGCAGCGCCGTGGCCGCGTTCGTTGCGCGACAGCAGCAGCAGCGCGCTGATCAGATCGGTGCACTGCTGCTCGGCGCGCTCGATGCGCTGCAGCCTGGCGCGGGTCTTGTCGTCCAGATCGGGTTTGGCCAGCAGCAGTTCGGATGCGCCGCGGATCACCGCCAGGGGCGTGCGCAGCTCGTGACTCACGTCGGCGTTGAACTCGCGGTCGCGCTTGACCACATCGGTGAGTCTTACGGCGTAATCGTCCAGCGCTTTGGCCAACTCGCCGACTTCGTCCTCGACGAAATGCGACGCCAGCGCTTCGGGTTCAGCGCTGCGGCCGGAGCGGCGCAGGCGCTGCGCGAGTTCGGTCACCGGGCTCATCACCCGCGATGCCGCCCACCAGCCGACAATCAGCGAAAACAGAGTGAACACGATCACGCTGAGCATCAGCGCCTGATTCAGACGCGCCTGACTCTCGCGTTCTTCGGCGATGTCGTACGTGAGAAAAAACCAATAGTCCGCATCTTTGCGGACCGCCAATTTGTAGACCCGCGTCTCGCCGGTGGCAGGGTCGGAGTTGGTGAGTTCATGCACGCCGTTGGTCAGCGCACGCCATTCGGGCGGAACGCGATCGATTTTGCGCGTACTGAACTGGCGGCCCTGGATTTTCTCGAACGGTATGCCGATCGCATCCGGATTGCGGTAGTAGCCGTTTGCGAACGCGTCGTTGTTCTTGATCAGCGCCGAGGCGATCACGGCATTCTCGACACGGTTGCGCAGATAGACGGTGCTTGCCGCGATCAGCGCTGTCAGTCCGAAGCCCAGCCACAGGAACGACAGGATGATGCGGCTGCGCAGCCGCCGGCGGTAGGCCGGTTTACGACGCCAGGCGGGCGCTGCCTCAGGCGCTGGCATCGGGCACGGCGATGCGATAACCGATGCCGTGGCGGGTCTGGATCAGTGGGATCGGGAACGGCTTGTCCACCATCGCGCGCAGGCCGTGGATATGCACGCGCAGGCTGTCGGAATCCGGCAGCTCCTCGCCCCACACCCGCGTTTCCAGCTCCTGCCGGGTCACGACCGCGGGCGAGGCTTCCATCAGCGACTGCAATATTTTCAGCGCGGTCGGGTTGAGCTGCAGCAGCTTGCCCTGGCGGCGCACTTCGAGCGTATCCAGGTTGTACTCCAGATCGCCCACGTCCAGCACCCGGGTCTGTTTGCCCTTGCCGCGTCGCGCCAGGGCATTGAGGCGGACTTCCACTTCCTGCAGCGCGAACGGCTTGATCAGGTAATCGTCGGCGCCGGAATCGAAGCCGGCAATCTTGTTGTCCAGCGTGTCGCGCGCGGTGAGCATCAGCACCGGCGTCTGCTTGCGGGCCTCGCCGCGAAGCTTGCGGCAGACTTCCAGGCCATCCATGCCGGGCAGATTGAGGTCCAGCACGATCGCATCGAATTCGTGGACGATGGCCAGATGCAGGCCGGTGATGCCGTCGGCGGCGAAGTCGACGGTATGGCCACGGTCTTCCAGGTAATCGCCGAGGTTGGCCGCGATGTCCTGGTTGTCTTCGATCACGAGTATGCGCATGGGCGATGGATCCTCAAAGGTGCTGCTGTGACCGGTGGACGCACGTTCGGTTCCCATGGATCACCGGTGCGAGTTGCCGGTGCGGCCAAAGGCTGCGCGCACGCAATTCTTGCACACAGCGTCGATGCGTCGCCGCCGGAAGCATGCGCGGGATGCGATACGTGGGATGTGCACGAAAATCGTTGCAGGTCTGCAGTAAAAAAATGGCCCGGAGGGCATGGGCCATCCGGGCCGAACATTGGGTATAACCCCGATTACCGGTTCTGCATCGCCCTGACGAGGGTGGGTGTGGTGACAGAATTCGGTCAGGACACGCTACGCCGGGGGCGATTAAAGCCCCGTTAAACCCAGATGACAGCGGGCTTTTCCCCACGGATCATTTCTTGGCCATGCTGCGCGCGGTACTATTTTTGACGCCTTTTGCCAGAAGATCGACGATTTTTCCGGCGATATCCACGCCAGTCGCCGCCTCAATGCCTTCCAGGCCCGGGGAGGCATTGACCTCAAGCACCAGTGGCCCGCGCCGGGCACGGATCAGATCCACGCCGGCCACACCAAGCCCCAGGACCTTCGCTGCGCGGATCGCGACCGCGCGCTCATCGTCGCTGGCCTGCACCGCCTCCGCCGTGCCGCCACGATGGAGGTTGGAGCGGAAGTCGCCTTTCGGCGCCTGCCGTCGCATCGATGCCACCACCTCATCGCCGACCACGAAACAGCGCAGGTCGGCGCCTTCGGCTTCGGCAATGAATTCCTGAACCAGAAAATTGGCGTACAGCCCGCGCAGGGTTTCGACGACGCTGCGCGACGCGGACGGCTTCTCGGTCAGGATCACACCGGCGCCCTGCGAGCTTTCGTTGAGTTTGATCACGTGCGGCGGCGCGCCGAGCATCGACAGCAGATCCACGGTGTCGTCCGGGTTGTCGCCGAATACCGTCGTCGGCATCCCGATGCCCTGCGCGCCCAGCAGCTGATGCGCCCGCAGCTTGTCGCGTGCACGCGCGATGGCATCGGCGGTATTGGGGGTGTAACTGCCCATCAATTCGAACTGATGCAGCACCGCCGCCCCGTAGCGGGTGATCGACGCGCCGATCCGCGGCAGCACCGCCTGATACCCGGCCAACGGGCGGCCTTTGTAATGCATATCGAACCCGTCCGATGCGATGCGCATGTAGCAGCGCAGCGGATCGAGCACGCGCGCCGTGTGTCCATGCGCGCGTGCGGCCTCGACCAGCCGGCGGGTCGAATAGAGCTTGCTGTTGCGGGAAAGAATGGCGAGCTTCATGCGGGGCTCCGTCGGGCCGGTGCAGCATAGCGGGTCGACCATGGCATTGCGTGCAGCCGGAAGCGAAAAAAACCGACAAGGCGTGGAGCTGCATTTTACAAAGGTCGTCGTGCGCAATGCGGCGGTGGTTTCGACTTCGCATCGACAAACAGCCCGCCGCCTCCCGTTTGAGGCTGGCAGATCAAGGACCCGATCTAACGTTCCTCGCTGGCATACATCTTGCAGCGTATCGATTGTTCTTACGCGAACGATTTTCACGCGGCCCATGGATTCGATCAGATTCGAACGCTGGATGCAGGTCCGTACGCGTGCCGCCCTCGCCGCGAAACGAGGGGCTGGTTCCGTCGCAGCAGCGGTACCGATTTCGATCGCACAGTACCGTCGAACCAGCCAAGAACATTCCCCCCATCAGGAGCAGATGCATGACCACCCCACAGCAACTCGAAGACCATCTCTGGAAAAGCATCCAATCGGACCGCACCATGATGCTCGGCCTTGAAGACGAAAAAGAAGGCCACATGCGGCCGATGACCGCGCAGATCGAAAACGACACAGGCCCGATCTGGTTCTTCGCGTCCGTCGACAACGGCATCGTGCAGTCGCTTGGCGCGCAAACCGGCCGCGCCAGCGCCGCTTTCGTTTCGAAAAGCCATGAACTGTTCGCCAGCATCCACGGTTCGCTGCGCGTCGACACCGACCCGGCCGTGATCGACCGCTTATGGAACCCCTTCGTGGCGGCCTGGTACGAAGGCGGTAAAACAGACCCCAAGCTCCGGTTGCTGCGTCTGGATGCGGAGCATGCGCAGGTCTGGGAAAACGGCTCCAGCCTGATTGCCGGCATCAAGATGATGCTCGGCATCGACCCCAAAAAAGATTACAAAGACAAGGTTGCGGAGATCGATCTGCGCTGAATTTCACAACAGCCAGCGTGCCGGCTATCCGAAGGCCGTAACGAAAACGGCGGCCTCCAGGGAGGCCGCCGTTGATATGCATCCTTCATTTAGGAATTTCCAAAGTGCGGTTTACAGCGAAGCGTCTGCGGTGCTTGAAGGAGTGAGCCTGGCGTTGCCAATGGGGCCCGGGCCGCGTTCGCGGGCTTTACTGGCAAACTGCACGGCAACTCCCGACGGTTATCTTCTAACATCGACGTCTCACTGCTTGGCAGATCCGGTTGGCCTGATGTCGTCGAAATTGCAAAAAAAATTTCGACAACCACATTCCTGGCTATGGTCACCATCCCATGGTGGCGCAACACGTCGTCGTTACGCCCCTCTTAAATCATGGAGCCATCAAAACACAATGGCCCACGATTCAATCATCGAGAAAACCGCCCTCAGTCCCTGATGCATGCGGTAGCTTTCAGCAACTGAGTGGAAACGATCTGATCGCCAACGAGCGGAATCGCTCTGCGCAACACTACCTTCGGGATGCGATCTCCCATTCGCTCGACGCAGACCGCGAGCAGGTGTTCAGGAGAAGGACGATACTGCCAGAACAGCCATCGCTCGCCTGCATCGCCAAGCTCGGGGTGAATCGAAATCTGGACCTCTCGCTCGTTCGGATAATGAAAACTGAACTTCTCCAGCGATAGCGACAGCCCCATACCGCGCGCTTTGATGTAGGATTCTTTGAAAGTCCAGTATTCAAAAAATCCATCCTGCCGTTTCACTTCCGGCATACGAGCGAGCTCCGCCGCCTCCGTTGGCGAAAAGAAGCGGTCCGCGATTTCCGTGCTTGTCGCACGAGTTCTGGTGTTTTCGACATCAAGGCCGATCTCGCGATGCCGGACAATTCCGATCGCGATCAGACCACGTGTATGCGAGATGTTGAAACGAAGATTCAGCGCCTCAGTGTGTCGCCTATCGATCTGGGGCCGACCGTAGGCGTTCTTTACGAAGCGCCAATCTTGAGGCGCGACCGACGCATAACGCGAGAGCAACGTTCTCACCATTGCCCGCGTGACCAAGTAACGTTTCCGATCGTCGGAGAAATAGAATCTCGGCTCCTGCTCTCGCTCGGAATCCTGAAGCAAACCGCGAAGCTCCGCCAACATGATTTCATCGTTGAAGTCATCGTAATGGATCAACCAGATATCGATGCCACCCTCTTCGCAACTCAAGTTGAACCTCCCATTTCGCCTTGATATCTAAAGCGCATTATCGGATCTCGTCGATGCACAGCATTCGTTTTGTGGCGATGGTTTCCTCCTGCGGATAACCGAAGGCATTGTTGATATAGGTAACGCCTTCTACCCGTACGGATCTATTGATATGGCTGTGTCCATAAACATGAATGCTCGAATCGATTCTGCGCAGCTGTGCTTCTATCCGGGTGCTTCCAAGAACGGGATCCAGAAATCTATGTTTGCGCGGCACGTAAGTAGGCACCAGATCGATCCTGGGCAGAAAATGAGAAAATGAAATTACTTTTGCAATAGTGTCGTTCGTAATCGTTCTATGCAGTTCCGCTGTATTCATACCCGCGAAATGTTCGGAAACCTCACGGGGACCAAACCCCTCTGGCCAACGGCATGCCCGATAGTCCGCCCACATCATCATCAAGTCATGGTCCGGCTCGCCGAAGGAATAATCGTACCAACCCAGCAGGGGCACGATAGCCACATCATTCCTGAAGAAGGTTTCCGTTGAAGCGCCGCAATCCCTGACCGTTTCCATGACTTCCACGAATTTCTGCATTGACGTTTTTCCGGGCGCTTCTCCGACAACCCAGAGATCGTGATTTCCCGGCACAAAAAGTACTTTCGCAAAACGCGAGGCCAGCGCGCTCACGCACGATACCAGCAACGCTGACCTGTGACTGATATCTCCAGCCAGGATCAACAGATCGTCTCGATAATCGGATCGCGAAAGGTTCTGGACCCAGCGCGCATTGACATCGTAGTCCACATGCATATCCGATAGCGCGAATACTCTCATTGACTTCCTTAGATATGTTCCATGGCGCCATCAGCAGCACTCAAATCCGATCCCATCTCATGAGAAATTGTAGGGCACACAGCGCGTCTGTTCGCAAAACAGTCACCCGAATACAGCAACCGCTAAAACAAGAAGCCCGCGTAATGCGCGGTTTTTTGTTTGATCAACTCTTGAGAATTCAACTTGAACCTGAGACTTGCGGTCGCCCACTTGTCGGGGCCCAGACCGTAATCCGTTACCACCGTCTGCCGAGGAACAGCCATGGGCGGTCAACAGCCCGCAAGGCCTATCAGGATCAGCAGCGTGAATCCTGGTGCTAACCGTTTCAAATCCGCACCCGTGTTCCATGTCCGTGGTTGCATGACGCTATAACCATGAAGTTCGCTACTTTTATAGGGGCGAACGGTATCGTGCCCCATTCGAGCTTGTCAACGAACAGATGGAGTTTTTTGTAGCGCGCCATTTGGCCAGCAGCACATCCCACAGATTGAGACGAGATGAGCGTTATTCCTCATGGTTTAAATCCGGTGAGCGCATCTGTTCCAGCCTGAAAGCGATTTGATCTTGAGCGCCCCAGTCGCACAGTAAATGACTTTACACACAGCCGAAGATTTGCCCTGAAAAAAAACGGCGACCTTTTATGAGGTCGCCGTTCGTATCTGGAGCGGGTGATGGGAATCGAACCCACGCTAGCAGCTTGGGAAGCTGCAGTTCTACCATTGAACTACACCCGCGTTGTGGCTTCATCTTAACGGCAGTCGCGACCTCCGCACACTTCGGCGGAAGCCGCGATGCCGTTTTTCATCAGAACTGTTTGCCGAACGTAGCGAACAGCGTGGCATCGTTGCCGCGATCCTGCGCTGCGGTGACGCTGACGCCGATGTTGGAATCCAGGCCGAACAGTTCGGTACGGGCGCCAATCTGCAGGGTCACGTAGGTGTCGTCGAAGGTCTGGCCCGGCACGGCGTACTGCAGGCTGCCTGCGATGGACTGTGAGCGTGCGAACGCTTCCTTGGCCTGATCTTCGTGCTCCATATCCCAGGTCAAGCGACCGTAGGGCGTCAGGTGGTCGTTGATCTTGTAGCTGGCCTGCCAGCCGAGGCTGGTGATCATCGAATCGAAGCTCTGGTCGGGATACGCCAGTGAGGTCGACAGAGTCGGCTGGCTTTCAGCGTAGCCATCGACATCGATCTGCTGTGCCAGCACGCTGAGCACCGGGCCATGTGTCAGCGCTTCGCCGGTGAAGTTGTAGCCAGCGCTGACGCCGAAGGTCAGATTGCTGCCGTCCGGCGAACCGGTGTGCTTGCGCTTGACCGGGCCGAGGAACACTTCGCGGTTCACGTCATAGCTGACTTTGGTGTAGCTGAGCTGGCCGTTGACCCAGGCGTGGTCGCCGTACCAGCCGGCGAAAGCGCCGAGGGTGCCGTCGGTCTGGTCGAAATCGCCGCCACGACGACCGAAGTCGTAGTTGTTGCGGCCGAGGCCGGCGAAACCGCCGTAAACGAAATTGCCGCTGGTCCAATCGATGCCGCCGGTGAAGGCCGGGCCGACGCCGTCGTACGCGTTGCCGTCGCCATAGCGCTGGAAATCGGCGCGTCCGTCGAACCACCAGCGCATGCCGTCGCCTTCGGGCTTGCCGGCCAGATGGTTGGATACGCGGTCAGCGCGGGCGCGGCCGACCGTAGCCGTCGCGTGCGGGAGCAGCGCGATCTGGCGCGGGGCTTCCAGCACTGAGACCGCGTACTGCGCCACGATCTCGTGCGCGCGGCTGGTCGGATGCACGCCATCGGCGAACAGGTAGGTGTTGGCAGCGTTCGGGCTGACGTAGCTGGTCGGATTGCAGGTCAGCGAGTTGGCGGTGATCTGCGGCTGACATGCGGTGCCGGTGATGTTGGCGAAACCATAGGCAGCCGGCGATGCGACGATCTCGCGAAGCAGATTGAAGGTATCGAGCGGGATCACCCGCAGACCGCTGCTGGCAAGACCGGTGAACAGCGCATTGTTGTAACTGGTGCTCAGCGCGGTGCCGTTGGCCTGGGCGGCGGTGCCCAAGGCGCGGAACGCCGGGGTGACACCGAGATCCGGCACGGTCGCAACGAGGATGTACTTGGCGCCGGCATTGCGAAGCTGGCTGACGATGCCGATCTCCGAAGTCACTGCGCTGGCGATGGTGGTCGCTGCCGGTGCGCCGGCATTGGTGATCGCGAACAGGTCGTTGGCGCCGCCCCATACGGTGAAGAGCGCGCGGCTGTCGGCGCGGCCGCCGTTGGCAGCGAGGTAATTGGTGGTCTGGGTGGCCAGTGATGGGATCGGGCCCAGCGCGCCGGTGCTGTTGATACCGACACGGGCGCCGCCAGCAGCGTAGTTGGTGCCGGTCTGACCGTTACCGTTCGGCACGGCGCCGGTGCCGTAGAAATCGGCCAGGTACTGCGACCAGACCAGACCCGGATTGGTGGTGAACTGGCCGGTGACCGGGCGGACGCTGGCTGGCAGCAGCGGGCGGAAGAAGCCGCCGTCTGTCAGGCTGTCGCCGAAGAACACGGTCTGCGAATACGGGCCGCCGGCAAAGGCAGGCGCGGCCACCGCGGCAGTTGCCGTGATCAGTGCGGCCGTGAGAAAACTGCGGATGGGCCGTTTGGCCCCACGATTGAAAGACATACCCCACTCCCGAACGGTTGAAAAAGGCGGAAATTTCCGCAAAGTGCCCCGGCGACATGCGATACGGCGCCGGATGGTGGCGGCATCGTTTCACGAAGGCCTGCATGACTCAAGTGTGACAAGCCCGCCCGGCGGACCAACGGTACCTGTGCCAGCGCTGGGCAGGGGGTCGGTCACAGGCGACAATTCCGGTATGGATATCCAACTCAATGGCGAGCCGCTCGCCCTGCAAGCCCCCTGCACCATCACCGCGCTGTTGAGCGCACAGGGTCTGGCCGAACGCCGGGTTGCGGTGGAGGTTAACGGCGAGATCGTTCCACGTGGCCGTCATCCCGAGCATGTGCTCGCCAAAGGCGATGTGGTGGAGATTGTGCATGCGCTGGGCGGCGGGTAATGCGCCCCTGCAAGCCATCTGTGTGACTGATCTCTCTGTGGGAGCGACGGAAGTCGCGATGGGTTATTGAAAGACTTCCGGCCATTGATCGCGACTTCCGTCGCTCCCACAGCGGCCTGCAGACACGTTTGCCGGCCACATATTGGGGCTGAAGCGCCGCCTACGGGCGCCGTTTGTCGCATCAATGGGCGATAATCCTGCAATGACTGCACTCCCCGCATACGACGACACGCTCGTCATCGCCGGCAAGACCTATCGCTCGCGTCTGTTGACCGGCACCGGCAAATTCAAGGATCTGGACGAAACCCGATGCGCGACCGAGGCCGCTGGCGCCCAGATCGTCACCGTTGCGATCCGCAGAACGAATATTGGCCAGAACCCCGGCGAGCCGAATCTGCTCGATGTGCTGCCGCCCGATCGCTACACCCTGCTGCCCAATACCGCCGGCTGTTACACCGCCGACGATGCCGTGCGCACCTGCCGGCTCGCGCGTGAGCTGCTGGACGGCCACAACCTGACCAAACTCGAAGTGCTGGGCGATGCGCGCACGCTGTTTCCGGATGTGGTGCAGACCCTGAAAGCCGCCGAGATTCTGGTCGCCGACGGCTTCGAGGTGATGGTCTACACCAGCGACGACCCGATCCTGGCCAAGCGGCTCGAAGAAATCGGCTGCGTCGCGGTGATGCCGCTGGCCGCGCCGATCGGGTCAGGCCTTGGCATCCAGAACCGCTACAACCTGATGGAAATCATCGAGAACGCCAAGGTGCCGATCCTGGTCGATGCCGGCGTGGGCACCGCTTCCGATGCCGCAATCGCAATGGAATTGGGCTGCGACGGCGTGCTGATGAACACCGCGATCGCCGGCGCCAAAGATCCGGTGCGGATGGCGCTGGCGATGAAGCTGGCGATCGAAGCCGGCCGCCACGCGTTCCTCGCCGGGCGCATCCCGCGCAAACGCTACGCTTCGGCGTCGTCTCCGGTGGATGGGTTGATAGGATAAACAGGCCCGGCGCATGCTGAAATTTGAATGGGATGCGCCCAAGTCCATCGCCAATGTGCGCAAGCACGGCGTATCCTTCGAAGAAGCTGCAACCGTGTTCGGCGATCCGCTTGCCCTGACGTTCGCGGATCCCGATCACTCGACCCGATCACTCGATTCGCGAAGCGCGCTTCATCACAATCGGACAATCGCATCAAGATCTGCTGCTGATCGTCGCGCATATCGAACGCGGTCAGACGATCCGGATCATCAGCGCACGCAGAGCGACCAGACAAGAGCGAACGATCTATGAGCAAGGTTGAAGACATGAGAGCCGAATA
>JANOXT010000089.1:0-4373 GCA_031418555.1 Lysobacterales bacterium
GACTGTCTGTGTTGCCTTGGCAAGGAATCCCTATCATGAATAATCCATGGCTCGTTCCCTTCAAGAGCGATGCGAACGCTGATCATCGCCTGTTCTGCTTTCCCTATGCAGGAGGAAGCGCCTATGTCTTCCGAAGCTGGAATCAGATGCTCCCGCCGAGTTTCGAAGTCGTCGCGATCCAGGCGCCGGGTACTGGTAAACGGTTGATCGAGCCTCCGTGCATGAGCGTTGAAGAAATCGTTTCGGGGGTGCTCGAAGCGATCGGCTCGCTGTTTGGCGAAAAGCCTTTCAGTTTTTTTGGCCATAGTAAAGGCGCGTTGATCGCTTTCGAGCTAGCGGCGAAACTCCAGCAGCGGAACATGCCGCAGCCGAAGCATCTCTTCCTTTCGGCAAGTCCGGCACCATGGACGAGAATTCTGAGACAGGATTACGCGAGTCTCAGCGATTCCGAATTCATCGAACGGATCAAAAGCCTCAATGGCACTCCCCCCGGCGTCTTTGAAGAACCGGAACTGCTCAAGCTCTTACTGCCCGGGCTGCGCGCGGACTTTACACTCTGCGAAAGGTACTCGCACAGACCTACAGACATGCTGCGTGTGCCGACTACGGTATTTTTTGGTGAATATGACCAAATCGAGCCGCATCAGGTCCGCGCTTGGCAGGACGCAATCGCTTGCGAAATCAGATTCGAATCCATACCTGGAGAGCACTTCTTCATTCATTCCCATCTTGAGCGGCTCACCATGCTGGTTGGTCGGCAGTTGCGCCGGAATAGCAACCTCCGGGGCGAAATCATGACCTTGCCTGCCATGGAGTTTCCTTGACGGCGCACGGGAAGCGAGCCTTCATTCTCCCAACCCTTGGATCGATTACCGTATGTCCCAGAAAAATATATTGTTGTATCTTCGCGAAGACGTTTATTTTGAGCCACTGGTGAACCAATGGTACGCATGGCCGTATCTGCTTCCGCCGGTGCCCGGTGCGCGGCATATGGTGAATACTCACCGACGGATCATGAGTTCGTTCGTCAAGAACCATAAACTTCACATCATCGCCGTCAATCAGCCTGGCATGGCGGGAAGCGAATTCATGGACTGCACCGAGGACCAAATCGGTGAGATCAAGTCGCTTGTCGAGCGCATTGATACCGATCACGCAGACCTTGTAGCTCTGTCCGATGCTGTACGGGAGTTGGATGAAATTCTGAGAACTCACACCAGCGGCGAATCGATAGAGCCCCTTTACGAACGTGTGCCGGAACCACTGAAAGGATATGTCGAGATCTACATGGATCTCGAACATCATCCGTCCTATCGACTGATCGAAAGCCTGTTGTATCGCAGCCGGCATTACAAGCGTTCTTTGCAGAGCGTTTCGTTCGCCATTCTGGATCAGAATGGCCAGCGCCCGTTCGTCCTCAGTACGCCGCGTTTGCCCGGACCTAACAATCTGCAAATGGATATCGATTACAACGATCAATTGCTTGATGCTGTTTTCAGCGCACGTGAAACACCGATCACCGAGAGCCGGTTTGATGCATTGTTTGCCGGGAAAGCGATCATGGGTGGGCTCGATCCACGTGATTTGTTCACAACCGAGCCGCCAAAGTACAGGCATAAGCCGATAGAACGCGGCGTCCGTCTGGAATATCTGGGTCATGCGGGCTTTCTGATCGAAACCGCCGATGTTTCGATCCTCGTCGATCCGGTGATCGCTGCCCGTGGCGAGTCGTTTGCGGATCAGGTCACCAGCTACAGCCAGCTCCCATCACGCATCGATTACATCTGCATCACTCACCTGCATCAGGATCACGCCAATCTCGAAACTCTGCTGCAACTCCGCCACAAGACCGACAAGATTTTGGTTCCACGCAACAATGGCGGGACTCTGGCTGACCCGTCGCTGCGCCTGCTCCTTCGCCAGTTCGGATTCGATGTCATCGAAGTTGATGATATGGACGAAATTACGGTGCCGGGCGGTCGCATCGTCGCGATTCCGTTCCTAGGCGAGCATGGAGACCTTAACGTGCGCTCCAAGACGGCATGGTTCTATGAGCTTCTGGGAAAGAAATTTTTCGTCGGCGCTGACTCGTGCAACCTTGATCCGTGTATGTACCAACATATTGTCGCCTATCTTGGCACGGTCGACATCATGGCTATCGGCATGGAATGCGTCGGCGCACCGTATACGTGGTTGTATGGGGCGCTGCATACAAAGCTTGTGGGCAGAAAAGTCAAGGAATCGCGCCGTTTGAATGGGTCAGACTACGACAAGGCCAGGCAGATCGCCGAGGTCTTTAAGCCATCACAGGTGTTCCTCTATGCGCTCGGTCTCGAACCTTGGTATCAGTACTTCATGGGCATCGAATACGACGAAAATTCTGCCCAAATCGTTGAGACCGGCAAGATGCTTGATCACTGTCAGCTGCACCAGATTCCAGCCGAACGACTCTACGCAAAGAAGACGGTGGTGCTTGATTGACGACGGAACAACCCGATGCACAGGCGTAGAGAATCACTCGCCGAGATTGCTTCTTTAACATCACTGGCTACTTGTTGCCCGAGGTGCGATTACAGCCCTGATACTGGATGGTCGAATCGGTTGCCACAACCAGGGTAGTACGGCCAGCCGAACGGTTCGGCTGAAGATGTGTCGGGACATCGCGCGGTGAACGCACCTTGCCCATAACGATATCGCAGTACAACGAGGACATTCATCCATGAGTACGCGTGCGTATATCCGCGATGGCGGGGCGGAAATGCCTTCGATCATTGGCCGAAGGAGTGTATTGCGGACCATTACTACGATTGCGCTCGTCGCACTGTCGACCGTCTTGGCGGTGCATTTGTCGAAGCCGGAAGATGTGCGAGGCTCTGAACTGGCTGGTACGTTTTCGACCAGTCGCGCGCTCGATCATGTGCGTCGGATCGCACGAGAGCCACATCCAACGGGGTCTGTCGCAAATGCACAGGTTCGCGCTTATCTTCTGGCGCAACTCAATGGCATGGGCATGCGAGCGGAAGTTCAGCGTGAACTGGTGACGCAACGCGATCGATCAGGAAAAGCCCAGTTCGCTTGGATCGAGAACGTGGTCGGCGTACTGCCCGGTGCTCGACGAGGAGAAGCTGTGCTGTTAATGGCGCACTACGACTCGGTGCCGTGGGCCCCGGGGGCCGCCGACGACGGTGCTGGCGTGGCGACGATTCTGGAGACCCTGCGTGTAGTATCCATTGCGAAGACGCCCCATGAGCGCGATTTAGTGGTGTTGTTAAGCGATGGTGAAGAAATGGGCCTGTTCGGTGGGCGGGCGTTCTTTGCACGTCATTCGTTCGCTGACCAGATATCGACGGTGCTTAATTTTGAAGCTCGCGGCAGCCGCGGCCCTGCACTCATGTTCCAGACCAGCGATGGCAACGCAGACTTGATCCGCCTGCTGGCCGATGTGCCTTCGCCAGCGGGCCATTCCTACGCCCACGAGATCTATAAGCACATGTCTAACGACACCGATTTCACTGTTGCGCTGTCGCAGCACAAGCGCGGCATGAATTTCGCCTTCGTGGATGGTTTTTTCGATTACCACAGTCCGAGCGACACAGTGGCCAATCTCGCTCCGGAAAGTCTGCAGCATATGGGCGATCAGGCGCTCTCACTGACCCGTGCACTAATATCAGAACCTGCGAGCGCCGCGCGCGGAGAAGACGATGCGCACTATATGAATCTCAGCCCGCAGATATTTTTTCATTATCCATCTTGGCTGGACTCTGTTGTACTGGCGCTGGCGACGGTATTGCTCGCTTTCGCCGCGTGGGCTGCGGGTCGTTGCGAGGGATTCGGCCTGTCTGCACTGGTGCGTGGAGCGATCACTGCTGCCGCTGGTGCGTTGGTCGCGCTTTCCGTCGTATATGTGGTTGCGTCGACAGTGTACGAAGGGTTCTGGCAAGACATCACCCTGAGCGCGGTGACTGCACAGCAGTCACTCTGGTTTACAGCCTGGTCCGCAGTGGCCGTAGGCACATTGATCGCTCTCCTTGGCAACGCACGCAGCGGCCTGCGCTGGCCTTGGGCGCTGGCGTTCGGTGCTGCGCTCGCACTGTTACCCATTCTGCGAACGGGGTCATGGATGCCGGCTGTAGTGTTGGTCGGCGGGCTCGTGTCCGCCCTGCTGTTCACTGCAATGCGCAAGCCGCTGGCATGGGCAATAGCCGCTACCGCGCAGACTGCAAAGTCGCCATGGCGCATGGAAAATTCTTTAAAACCATAGCCCGTGCCCGGTGCGCTGATGGGAAAGCGCACTTCTTCTAAAAACTCGTCAACCAGGCGTGCTGTCAGTAGCATGCCGGTAAAAAAATCAACCGCCTTGACCACACGGCGCG
>JANOXT010000090.1:0-2985 GCA_031418555.1 Lysobacterales bacterium
TTACTCACGCGCACCGCAGGGCCCTGCTCGCGTTCGAGAGCGATGGCCAACTCGCCCTTACCCTGACCGATGGCGCCCAACATGGCGATGACCAGCAGTTGATCCCGCACCAGCGCGGGTCTGGAGCCGGCCGGCACCGCTTTGAGGCCCGCCACACCGGTTGCATACATCGCGGTCGCATCACGTTTGGCCGTCGCCTCGTAAGCGGCCAGCACCGACGCAATCTCAGGATCGCCCGCTCTGTCGCCAATCCATGCAGGCTGGATCCACATCCCCTTGAGATCCGCCGGCGTCAGATAACCGACGCTGAAATCTGCGATGACCGAAGCCGCATCCAGCCATTCGGCCTTGGGCGTCTTTGCCGACATTAGTGCATCCAGCTTCGCCCCCACCGCGAGCTCCAGATCTTGCGCAGCGCCGATTCCCAGCAGGCGCTCGCGGATCTTCCGCGCGTTCACGTGATCCTTGGCGCCCATGCTAACCGCCACTTCATGCACATTCGAAGCGACCGGCATGGGCGTACGCCCGCCGGTAAACTCCAGCACCGGCATGCCGACACCCATCAGATTCATCACGCTCCGCACGGTTTCCACCTTGTAGCGGGCCTTGGGAGCGCCGAGCGCGACTGTTGGGTAGAAATCGGTGTGAATCGGAGCGGCATACAGTTCGACCAGTCCGGCCAGCACATCGCGATTGGCAAAGCGCCGGACTGCGTAGTCAGGGCCGGTTTCCAACCCCAGTCGCTTGAGGTCCCTCAGCAGCGCTGGATCCCGCAGCTTCGACGCATCGAAGTCGCGGATCGGCACATGCGATGCCACGAAGATCACATCGGACGTATTGGTCAGATAGGCATCGACGTGCGGATATTCTTCGATCAGCGCCGCTACCATCGTGTAAAACAGAGGATCGTTCAGTTCGTAAGTCTGCATCCATTGGATCAGCACGCCGTCCTGCTCCAGATGCCGGGTCAGGAAACGGTAGAACTGGCGCGTGAACAGGCTTGATACGCCGCTGACCCAAGGGTTGGACGGCTCCGAGATGATGACGTCGTATTTTTTCTGCCCCGCAGCGAAGAACGTCCGCGCATCGTCCACGTGCAGCTGGCTGCGCGGATCGATGTAGGCCCGCAGCACGCGGTTGCCGAAGCCCTCCGCACCGGCATGCATCGCGGCTTCGATTTCGATCGTATCGACCACTTTCGGCGCCTTACTGCCCAGCAGCGTATGTGTGGTCAGCCCCGAACCCCAGCCGATCACTGCAATGCGCTCGGGCGCTGGATGCAGCGCCAATGGCAGGCTTGCGGCCATCACCATCGTGTATTCGTCATCGGTCGGGACCGCCGTATCGGACATTTCGATCGAAGCGTCCGGCTTGCCGTTGGTGGCGATCGTGCCGACGGTACCCTGCTGGAAGAAGGACACTGTGGCGGTTTTGCCGTCGCGCAAGAACTTCACGTCGGTTCCTTCAGGCAGCCTGAAAAGACCGTGGCGGAAGACGCCCGATGCCAATGAACGCGGATCCGCACCGCCGAACAGCAAGCTCAACGAGGCTACCAGCAGCACTGCGCCCAAGGCGCCGAAGTACAGCTTCGGCTTGAAGGTCGCGCTCAGGCTGCGCAACAGCACGAGCCCCAATACGATATCGGCAAGCGCCGCGGCGGTGACCGCCAGACGCAGGCCGATCAATGGAATCAGCACATGCATCGCCAACACCACGCCGACAATGGCGCCCAAGGTGTTCGCCGCGTAGATACGGCCGATGCTTTTTTCGCCGCAGCCGCGTCTCAGCAGCGCCATTGTGAACAGCGGCAGGGTCATGCCCGCGAAGAACGCGGCCGGGAACATCACCAGCAGCGCAACCACCGCGCTGCCGATGCTGTAGACGTAATAGCCGCTCTCGTTACGCGGCACCAGCCTCATGAACCAGCCTACCCATTGAAAGCTCTGGGCGAAGACCGGCAGAGAAATCAGTGCCGCCAGCCCCATCAGCACTTGGGCAATACCGGCGGTCGCAACTGGGTCCTGAATCCCGCGGCTGCGTTTGCGCACCCAAAGGCCGCCGAACGCCAAGCCCAGAATAAAGGCGGTCAGCATCAGCTCGAACGAATGCACCGTGGTGCCAAGCGTCTGATTCAGCATGCGAATCCAGCCCACCTCATAGACGAACGAACTCGCGCCGGTGATCGCCGCGCCGAAGAGCATCAACAGCTGAAAACGCGGTAGGGCTTGGTTTTCGTCGGCTGCGGCGGGAAGGCTGAGTGGCGCGCGTTGCACAGCCGCGTCCGGGACAGATGCCGCAACCCGCCAGGCCATCAGGCCCACCAAAAGATTGATCACGCCCGCAACGACGATCGCACCCGGCATGCCTAGCCAAGGCAACAGCAGGAAAGTCGCCGCCAGCGCACCTGCAGCGGCGCCGATGCTGTTGGTGAAATACAGGCCGCCGAGGATTTCCCCGTCCTCATGCGGCGCGACCCGGAGATATCCCCCGCTCATCAGCGGAAAGGTCATACCCAGCAGCACACTTTGCGGCGCGATCAACAGCGCTGCGGAACCCCACTGCCACAGACGAATCGCCGAATCGCTCTGCATCGCGGGCAGAACCGTGTTCTGCGACAGATCCATGTACGCCACGAACAGCGGATGGAAGACCAGCGCGGTGACGCCGATGATCACTTCGACGATCGCATAGGACCGGATCAGCCCCGACCAGCGCCCGCCGCGCGCACTGACCAGCCATGCGCCTGACGCCATGCCGCCCATGAAAATCGCCAACACCAGCGTTTGCGCATACGCGGCGTGCCCGAGAATCAGCCCCAGGTAGTGCGACCAGATCGCCTGATACACCAGACCTGCGAATCCAGAAGCGACGAACAGCAGCAGTAACGCCCGCTCAAGGCGGGCCACAGGCATCGACATGAAAACGCATCCCCCGCTCCGGATCTTCCAAAAGAATAGCTTGAATGCGCTTGTTTGCCGCAAGCAA
>JANOXT010000091.1:0-8828 GCA_031418555.1 Lysobacterales bacterium
CGGAAAGCTTTTGCTTTCTGGACAGCATCAGTGCGCCGTCTTGCGACCACAGCATCCGCAGTTGATCCTGCATGCATACGCGCGCCAGCGCCGAGAGTCGCAAAGCGCGGCATGCGGTGTCATTGTGATTCTTGGTCAGCGTGGCGGGGATACCGCCCTGCGGCATATAGCCGGTTAGCCCGGCAATGCGTGATTCGATCGTCGCGCTGCAGGCTGTTTCGAGGTGCTCTTCGCAGAAGTCGAGCGACAGGACAGGTTGCCAACCTTTCGCATGCAGCCCGACGACAGCGTCGCTGACTGCATGGCTTGGCAACCGGTCGAATTCGCGCCAATTCGGCAGCAACCGGTCGCAGAGATCCTGGTGATCGAAGAAGGTCGCATCAGCGCTTTGCTCCGGGCGCTGTTCTAGCGCCAAGCGCATACGCCCCAACCCGAACGCCCGCCCCTGACCGGCGCCGAACCGCGTCAGCAGCAGCAGATGCTGCCAGTGAGTGTCCTCGGGCGGCATAGTCCACTCCACCAGCCACTCGCCGAGCAAACCTTCCTCGAAGGCATTGGGGCGTTTGCCGCCTTGGGACACAGGAGAGCCGACGCACCACAGCTGTTGTTCAACAATACGCAGCGGAAAATCGGGAACGCGCCAGCTGTCATCGCCGAAAAAAAACTTGAGATTGACCAGCGACTGGGTGAGTGCGCGCTGCAGGATGCGATCATCGATATCTGCGGCGGCATTGAGGTAGCGTCGTTTGCGTCGCGGGCCGTAGGCTTCGGTCAGCGCGATTCTGAGCGGTGACATCAACTGGATACGGAAGCGCATTGTTCCGCGCCATTGTGCAACCTCATCGTCCAATGCCGCCGCTTTCAGCGGGCCCTGCGTATACAGGTCTTCAATGCCATGCAATGCCCAATTGTCGCCGAATGCGATATCCGGCCCACATAGCGGAGACGAATCCGGCAGATCACGCAGCAGCGCTTCGATCTGTTTGAGGCGATTGGCATGGCGGGCGGCGGCATATAGGTGGAATTCAAAGCGTTCGTGGCGTACATAACGCACTTTGGCAGTGCGTGGGACTTCCAGTGCGATGCTGTCCGCATGATTCTTGTGCTCAGCATCGACCCACAGCAGCAAAGCGCCTAGTCTGAATTCAGGAAACGCACCAATGTCGGTGTCACGCAGACAGCGCAATACGATACGACGGGCTTGAATCGGAAACAGTTCGGGTGTCACGCCTGTGTGCTCTGTTGCCGCGCATGGATCACGACAAAGCGATGGGAGCCTGCAATGACCTGATCGCCGGCACTGCGATCGGTTGCGGTGTAGACCGCCAGTACGCCATTGGCTTCTGCTGCCTCCATCATTCCGAAGGACATGGGTTTTGTCGCTCCAGTCAGTTCACAGGTGATCTTGGAAGCATCATATGCAGCGTATTTCGCACGCTCGGCCGCATGGTGAATGGCAGTCATGGTTTGCTGCTGTGTGGCCTTGAGATCGTTCTGATCATCGATGTAGTAGCACTTTTCGCAAACGACTTTCGCAAATCGACTCTTGACATGCTTCATGAAACCCTCGGCAGTGAGATACGCCTGTTCGACCTTCGTAGTTTCCTTGCTTGCAATCAGGATCAACATATCGATGCTATTGCCGAAGATTTCGATGACATCTTTTGCGGTCTTCGAGTTGTGATACAACATGATGAGAATCCGGGTGTCCTCGATGACCTCGGCGTTTGTATCGTTGTGTTGTCGTGCGGATGGCAACAGCCGCCGCAACCAGCCGTCCTTCCGCAGGCCAATCATTGCGGTATAGACCGCAATGGATGTCAGCAAAAAGCTGCTCAGGATGGTGGCCCGATCCAGTATCAACCACAAATCCAGCGTGCCCCAGGCCCACGGCCCGCCAAGCCATGCGGATAACAGACGTGTCAGTGCGCAGATTGATGTGAGAACGAGCAGCCAGCCGATGACGTGCCGTGCCATGGGTTTCAAGTGGCGGCCTCAGGCACGCACGATGCTCTGCGAGGAGGCGTCGAACAATCCATATCCGGACGTCGTCTTCCCGCCCACCCCATGCCGCGTCAGCGCAAATTTGAGCAGCGCCAACGCCAGCGTGCACCAATCGGGGTCGCCTTCCACCACAAACCGGAAGCTGCCCTGCGCGGCGATCTGCGGCGCGGGGATGGGGTTGTCGAAGTCGGTCGCGTACGCACTGCCGAGGTTGTAGTACGCAGTGTGATGCGGGGTGACAACTTCGGCCGCGAATGGTTTGGCACCGTCTTGCGGTACCCACCACGCATCATGGAAGACCACGGCACCACATTCGGGCTTGGCGTCGTCTTCGGACCCGAACAGATAGGCGATGGCATCGGGTTCGTTCTTCAAGGTGGAAGCGGTCAGCGCCATATGCCGACTGATGCCTTTCAGCGCGGACCCCGGGATCATCGGCATGCCCCAGGCGTGCTGCACGGTGATGCCGGTTTCCAGCGCGCTGTCGCGGGTCAGGCCGATGTAGAGGCGGCCAAGCAGATCGAGTTCGATGGTGTCGAAGCGTATTTCGTCCTTCTCCGTGGCGACCGCCCAACGCTCGTAGGCCCAGCGGTACCCATCGGGCACAGACAGCTTGGCGATATCAGCAATCAGCGTGGCTTTCTCGTTGCCGGCCTTGCTGTCGCTGGTCTGCTTGTCGGGCCAGCGGTCAAGGCCGCGACGCAGCAGCAGGCCGGCGTTGGGGCTGTCGCCGTATCGGTTGCCAGCCTGATTCCGCGGCAGGGCCGCCTGCCGGGTTTTTCGCCAAAGTGCGATGTCCATTTCAAGATTCCTTGGCTTCTGCATCCGTGACAATAGTCGGGACAACAGGTTCGACCCGCAATTCGATCTGCGCATAGCGCCGCAGATAGGCGGCTGCCTGCAGGGCGTCGCGGGTCAGCTGTCGATAATCGATCGGATCATGTTCTGTCGCTTTGTCGTGCAGGGCTTTTACATCGGAACAGCCAAGCACGCCCGCCAGGGATTTCGCATATGCCGCATAGGCATCATGCTTGGCGATGGGCGCTTTGACGACGGATATTGTTGCCGAATCCTGTGGCTGAGAGGCTGGTACAGGTACTTGCTTCGGCGTTATCGGCTTCTGCTTCGCCTCGTCCGGAGGCTGCGATTTGGCGAGCAGAAACCCGGTGGCTTGGACCAGCCCGGACTGCATCACGAGCGCCGGGAAGCTTTTTGCACGCGAGAGATACTCTTTCTTGAAATCATCCGGTTGCTTGGTCAGTGGATGGATGGCTTCCATGGCACGGAGTGCGAACTGCTGGCTGCGTGTCATGCGCATGGCGTGGCATCTCCGATGGTCAGCCTGACAAGGCCCCGGCCCACGCTGGCTTTGCCACCCAGTTGCAGGATCCGGCCGTCTTTGAAGGCGTATTGGAAGATGAGGCGCAGGGCGTCTGCTGTCTTTTTGCCGGTGCTGCGATCTTCGCCAACGCCGATCATTCCCCAGAGGATGGATTCCGCTGGAAGATTTTCCTCATACCACAGCGCACCATTGTCGACGGTGCCGGTAGCATCGTTGATGCGGATGCGCGCACGCACTTCTGTCGAGGTGTCTGCAAGAAACGAAAAGTCATCGTCTGACAGGATCACAAAGCGCGAGTCGAAGTGCTTCTGCGCTTCCGAGTCTTTGAAAAACAGCATCTTCCGCAGGTGTTCTGCCCAATCCGTCGCGGCTGGGCTCTGCGTTGTATCGAGATCAAGATCGTCCAGCAGCAATGTTTCCCCAATCGTCAGCACACAGCCTTGCTGGATGATCACCCCGTGTCCGGGCGAAACCTCCGGCAGAGTATTGGGCGAAGGGATGCCGGCAATCCGCAGCTCTTCGGTGTAGCGCCGCAGCACAAACGGACACGTTATCCAGGCCATGACGCCGGCCATTGAGCGCACCGGCAGCAGCAACAAACGCGCATCGTTGACCGCCAATGCACCGGCGAAGGCGTCCGCGTTTTTCAGGATGCGTTCGGGGCCGAACAAACCATCGATATCTGCCGATTTCAATGCTGTGAATTCATCGCGTAGAACGCCTTTCAAAGACGAACCGGGCAGATAGGGCAGATTGCTGGCTTTCTCGCGCGCGATCGGCAGATCAACCGCGCCGACGGCCTGCCCGGTGCCGGCATGCAGGGCGGAGAGGGCATGCACATGGAACAGAAGCGGTTTCATCGAAGATTATCCTTGTTGTTATGGCTGCCATGGACGGACCAGCGCCAAGCCGAATCCATCGCGTCGATCCTGTTCGGCATCGCTGAGCGGCTGCAGCCACAGTGCGGACGCATCGCCTTCGATCACCTCGAACCAATAGGTGGCGCCGGCGGGAACTGCGCGGCGCGTGTCCTTGGGCCGTCGATGACCCAGATCCCAGCCCGAAATGTTTTGCCACCACGGCACGCTGGCCGCGACCAGCTTGATGCTGAGCCCCGGATGGCCGGGAGGCGCTCCCGTGAGTGTTGTTTCGTCCAGCCAGTCAGGGCACCAGCCCTTCGCGAACAGTGCAGGCGTGGCGAAGGTGGCCGCGATGCCTTTGGCGCCTGTAAGTTTGGTTTTCAATACATCAGGCAACGCCATCAGCGATGGTTCGGAGGGTGCAAGCCACGACAGACGGCGTTCGCCGCCGAAGGCGACGAGCTGCGGCGCCACATCTTTCGGGCCGCGACCGACAAAACACCAGTAATGCGCATCGAAGCCGGTTGCCGTGCGTTTGTGGCCGAAATCCCAGCCTTCGGTGCGGAAGATCTGACCATCCTCTGCGGCTTCTCGTCGACGGTCGATGCGCACATGGACGCGCGACTCCACCTGGGGCAGGCCGTTTGTTTCAGTAGAGACGGCGACCACCTTGCTGCCGCTTGCCCAATCCACATAATCCTGCATGGACCAGAACAGTGCCGAGTGCCGTTCTTTGTTGGCGTTCTTGACGGTGTCGTCGAGCATCACCGGGCGCAGGCGATGGTCGAGGTCGCTACCGTGGCCCTTCGGCAGCCATCGGGGTGTCATCCGCAGAAAAGTATCTTCATCCTGCGTCAGATAGGCATCGGCAGGTTTGGGAATGTACAACTGCGACGACTCTGCAGAGTGTCTGACCAGCAACACGCCGTGTGCGGAGACCGCAAGCAGAGACTCCGGAAGCCGTGATTCCGGCGGCAAAGACCGGTCGTCCATCAGGCAGGTCCGCATCAGGCCCGCCCATGCGGCAGGCGACGGGAACTGCGGCTCGTCGCGGATCGCAGGGCGAAACGGTTTGCCGGAACGGAACACCAGAGGCGCGTGCGGGCGCAGCAAGTATTCCTGATGTGTGGCTTGATCCTGCGTGCTCATGCCTCATTCCCGCGTTCCTGCAACTGTTTGGTATCCGTTGCGCTCATCCAGCGGGCAAGCAACAGTTCGCTGCCCAGCGCCTTCATCGCCGCAATCATGTCGTCTGTATTGCGCTCGCGTAGCGCATTCAGGCGGTTTTGCAGCAGATCGCGCAAGTCCTTGCTGATTTCGTTGCCGCCGCCGCTTTCGCGCGAGCGCAGCAGCACGCGCTTGAATTCCGCTTCGCCGATGCGTTGTGCGTTTTTCAGATGATTCTCCGCTGCATTCTGTTGCTCGCTGTTCCCATTGGCGGGCGCCAGTCCACGCTGCAATGCGGACATCGTGTCCGCTATCTGGAAGATATCGAAGGCGGTACGTGCCGGTAATTTGCGTTCCTTTTCGGAATAGGCGTCCATCCAGCGGTTGAAACAGTTGAAATCGCCATCTTCAGATTCAGATACGCCAAAATCGAAGCGGGTTTCGATGATGGGCCCGGAGCGCATGTGCAGGCGGATGCCCAGCGCATTGCCCTGTCTGGCTGTTCCGGCAGGGCCTTTCGCGAGTATTTCAGCCTGTTTGGCGTTTTCCCGGATGAAGTTCATCGGCTCCATGACGTGGCAGATAGCGAGGCCGACCCGGAGCGTTGGAGGCGTCATTTTCCTCAGATCTACGCCTTGTGCCTGCAGCGACGTGAAGACGGACTGCATCTCTTCCGAGAAGGCCGCCGCCAGCTCGCGGGCGCATGCAACGGCTGTCGGCAGGACGCATGCCACCATGACATCGTCGCCGCCGTGGTAGATCGCGTGGCATCGCGATGCGCGGGCCAGTTGCGGAACGCGATTGGAAAAACGGGCGATGGCATCGGAGATTTCGGCGTGCTGTGGCCGTGTGTGGGCGCTGCTGACGAACGGGCCCATGCGGTCGCCATCGGCGTATAGCAGGGCGACGTAGGGATTGGGCCGGGTGGGGATGTGGTCCAGACGCTTTTCCAGCGCGTTGAGTGCGTCGATGGTCTGTGTGTTGATGGCGCGCGACTTCGCTTTAGCCATCTCTCCGCCGAAGAACAGCCCTGCGTCATACGGAAAATTCTGGTAACAGCCTTCGTTTCCCCGGCAGTGCGTGGCTAATGCAGGCTCGATCAGTGGCTCATAGAGTTTACTGAGTTCCCGTGCTTCGTCTGGAATCGACGCCAACCACGCATCCGCCGCCAACCGGGTCAATGCGGTGAAGGTTTCCTGCTTGCCGTACGAACGCTTGATGCAGCCAAGCGCATCCAGTTGCTCGCCTTCGCCAAGATCGAATCGTTCGACGGCCGGTGTTCGATCTTCCGGCAGCACGGATTCGTTGATGCCGTCGAGCCAGGATTTTGGGAGCCCCTTTGCTGCCCAATCTGTTGTAAGCGGGTGCGGCGCGAATGTCATGCTGTGTTTGCGTGCCGCCAGCAGCCGCTTCAGCGCTGTTGAAGCAGAGGTGTATTCGTCATCTTTAACCAGCGGTACCCACGCGGCCTGAAACTGGAATGCATGCTTGACCTGTTCTTCCCAGAGCGATTTACGCAGGTCGTGACCTGACAGCACTTTTTGCCACGCTTCCAGTTCTACAGCCGAGATCTTCGCGAGCCGTGCGCGTCCGCCTGCCTGGGCCGCTTCGATGATCGCGTGCAAGCTTTTCTCGTCGGGTGTTTCGATCACGGCGAGAATTTCATTGGACAGGTTGGCCGCGTCGCCTTGGCGTACGACCGTGTCGCGAGTGGGATACACCAGCGTTGCGTGGCTTGCGGTGAGTACTTTCGCACTGCTGCGCACGATCTCGGACAAAATCCGGCTGCCCGCCCACAAATCCCGACTGCGTCGCGCGGAGGAAATGAAGCTCTGTACCGGGCCGAACGACATCTGCACCAGCCAGCGGGTCATTGCGGGTGCTCCTCAAGGCCGACAAAACGCATGCCGGACACAGTGATGGTCAGACGGTTGAACGGGGGGTAGCGCGATTCGCGGAGGTGCCTTTGCGCAGACGCGCTGAGAGCATCGAAACACTGTTGCGCTTCCGGTCCTATCAAGACGATTGGTCTTTGCCCGTCGCGCGGTTCGATCGTCAGACTTCTATTGGCGTTGTTCCGTTTGAGTCTTGGACGATGCAGCGTGAGTTCTTCGTTTATCGCCGCAATGGGTGTCAAAGGTGCATCCGCCAGCGCAACCGCAGGCGTGCCACCAGCTCGAAGGCGACCAAGATACGCCGCGATCGGATCAGCATGTCCTTTCAGCAGATCGAATTGCGCAGCAAATGCAGGACCCCACCATTCGTGTGCGTCGAGATCGGTAACTACGCTCTTCTCCTTATTCTTCTTCTTTAACACCAGACCCATGCTACGCACGGCGTCCAGCGGCAGTAGCAACGCGCCTGCGTACCACCCATCATCACGGCACATTGGCCTCAGCAAGAGTGGCGAGGCCAGCCGGGTGGCGGGCTGATCCGCATCTGGCGGCTTCGGCAGCAACTCGGTGTCCTGCGGGTCGTCGTCGGTGTGCTGCCCGCCATGCTTGAAATGAGTGATGATCGGCAAACCGAACATCGCCCGTGGGAATGCATTCGGCTTGTGTGCATCAGGCGCATGCGCGGGCGCATGCTGTCCGGTCAGCCTGCGAATGCTGTCGGGTTCAGGCCAGTAACTCCGTCCGGGGGTGGGACGTGGTGAGGTGCCCACTGGCGGGCCCGGCTTGCGCGCGATGCCCACTCGCTGTCGCAGCTGCCGCAAACACTCAATCACCGCTTCCCAAGCGGGCAATGGATTGCGACCGTCGCCGTAGCGTACGAGCGTGAGTGCACAGCCCACGGCAGCGACTTCTGCCTCAGTGGGCATCGGCAGCAGGTTGCCGCTGCTGTCTCGTACCTGGACTGCGCCCAAGCCACGCCGCGTGCGTGCTCCAACCCCACCGAAGTGCGCCCACCATTGGACTGCTTCCAGAACGCTGTTCCAGGTGGACTCATCAGTGCTGTTCCGGGCGGAATCGTCAACCCTGTCCTGGGCGGAGTTATCGTCGGGCTTTGCCTTGAGGGCAACGTGAAGATGAAAAACAAAGTTGCTCTGCAGTAGTTCCGCCGGGTCCTTTAAGACATTGCGCTTCGACAGATCGGTTTGGCCTTGTGCTGGAAACAGCGCGTAGCGCGCACCATCGTTGTGCATCCTGGTCCAGTGGAATGCGATTTTGCCGTTTGCGTTCGGTGATTTGGTTTGTGTCTGCAGCAGTTCGACGGCCTCTCCGTTGCGAGCAACCACCCGCACCACCACCCTGCTCTTAGCCAAGGCGTCATCATCCGCATCCACGCGCGATGCCTTACCCAGCCCGCCCCAAATCGCGCGCTCCGCAGCGAATAATTGCGCAGATGAAATGGGTTGGTCAGCATGTTCCGCGTTGTATCGTTGTTGATACAGGAACCGCCACCAGTGCCGAAGTTGCCCACGAATGCTTGTCGCACGAATCGGCATGGCCTGG
>JANOXT010000092.1:0-6995 GCA_031418555.1 Lysobacterales bacterium
GCGGACAAACTGCCGGAACAGCAGCGCTCGTACGGGTTTGTGCTGCAAACGCTGATCATCGGCATCGGCACCTGGGTGGCAAGTAATCTGCCGTGGTTCGTCAATCAGCTGGGCGTCTCCAACGAGGCCGGCCCGGGCGTGGTGCCGATGTCGGTGAAGGTGGCGTTCGCGGTCGGCGCGATCGTGTTTCTGTCGAGTATTCTGGTGACGGTGTTCACCACTAAAGAATATCCGCCGGAAGATCTGGCGCGCTTCGCCGAAGAAAAGAAATCCTCCGGCAATTTCATCGGCGAAATCGTCCATAACATCCTCAACATGCCGCGGCAGATGCTGAGCATCGGCATCGTGCAGTTCTTCAGCTGGCTGTCGTTCTTCAGTATGTGGAGCATGGCCACGCCAGCGTTGACCGAGCATGTCTTCAAGGCGCCGGCGCCGGATCCGAAGGCATTCGATATGACGATTCCTGCGCAGGCCGAAGCCTTCCAGTCGGCGAATGGGGCATTTCAGAGCGCCGCGGATCTGGTCGGCTCGTACATGGGCTACTACGGGCTGTCGTCGATGGTGGTGGCGCTGTTGCTGAGCTTCTATGCGTCGCGCTTCGTGCTCAACCGCAAGCTGGTGCACTTCGTCTCGCTGTTGCTGGGCGGCATCGGCTTTCTGTCGATGGCCTACGTGCCCTCACCGCAGTATTTGATCGTGTCGTTCGCGCTGGTCGGTATTGCCTGGGCCAGCATCCTGTCGATGCCCTACGCGCTGTTGGCCTCCTGCGTCGAAGCGAAAAAGATGGGCGTCTATATGGGCATCTTCAACATGTTCATCGTGATTCCGCAGATCGTGGCGGCGACGCTGTTGGGGTTGACCCTGAAAACACTGTTCGACAATCAGCCGATCTATGCGCTGATGATCAGCGGCGCGAGTCTGATCGTCGGCGCACTGTGTCTGGTGGTGGTGCGCGAGCCAGACGCCACGCACGTCAGCGCAGCCTCCGCTGCACATTGACGCCCCGCTCTTGTAGGAGCGATGGAAGTCGCGACGAATTTCTGAAAGTCTTTCCGTAGTTCGTCGCGACTTCCGTCGCTCCTACAAAAGCCATTGCTAGCGCATACGATGTTTCAGCCTGCCGCCCCGCTAGACCGCCTCACCACCAGCGTCGCCGGCAGCATCTTGCTTTCCGCAGGCTGTTCGTGGACGCGCTTGAGCAAGGTCGCGACCAGCAGTTCGCCGGCACTGGCGGTGTCTTGATACACGGTGGTCAGCGGCGGATTGCAGAACCGCGACATCGCGATATCGTCGAAACCGACTATCGCGATGTCCTCCGGCACGCGCAGGCCGTGTTCGAGCAGCGCGCGGATCGCACCAATTGCGATCAGATCGCTGGCCGCGAACACCGCGTCGAACAATACGCCGCGGCCCAGCAGCGCCTTTGCGGCCTCGTAACCTTCTTCTTCCGAACTCAGCGCATCCACCTGCAGCGCCGGTTCGGCCGGAATACCGGCTTCGCGCTGCACGAGTTCGCAGCCGCGATAGCGCTCCCAGAATTCGGGATAGTGGCTGGACGCATCGCCGAGAAACGCGATGCGCTTGCGGCCGAGGCCCAGCAGATGCTCGCCGACCAGACGCCCGCCGGCGAAGTTGTCGCAGCCGATCGACACGCCCGGCTGGCCCGGCAGCACCGCGCCCCAGCGCACGAAATGGGTGCCCTGCTCGACCAGCTTTTCGAGCTTCGGCCGGTAATCCACATAGTCGCCGTAGCCCAACAGGATCAGACCATCTGCCTTCATGCTGTCTTCGTAGTCGGCGTGCCAGTCGTCGGACAGCTGTTGGAACGACACCAGCAGATCGTGGTTGTGTCGCGCGCATGCGCGGGTGACCGAACCCAGGATCGAGAGAAAGAACGGGTTGATCTGCGATCCGTCGTCGGTGGGGTCTTCGAACAGCAGCAGCGCCAGCGTACCGGCGCGCTGGGTGCGCAGGCTCGACGCGCGACGGTCGACCTTGTAGTTCAGCTCCTGCACCGCATCCAGGACGCGCTTGCGGGTATCGGTGTTGACCAGCGGGCTGCCGCGAAGCACGCGAGACACGGTAGCCTGCGACACCCCGGCGCGGTGGGCGATATCCACCGAGGTGGCTTTGGTTTTGCGAAGCGGCATGAGCGGGTCTCGCGGATTCAGACCCGGAGTGTAGAACCTTGGGCGTTTTCCCGCATCGCTGCCGCCCGATACGCGCTCAATGGCCGGCCGGTAGAACTTCGATCGCGTCCCGGCGCGGCCCCTGTTTCACCGCCAGCCACGCAACCGCCGACAGCGCCATGCACACGCCGCCGATCGCGAACACCAGCGCCTTGTTTTCAAGCTGCGACAGCAGATAGCCCACGCCGAGGCTCACCGCCAGCTGCGGCAACACCACGCTGAGATTGAACACGCCCATATACAAACCGATCCGCGCGGGCGACACGCTCTGCGAGAAGATCGCGAACGGCAGGCTGACGATAGCGCCCCAGCCCAGACCAATGATGGCCATGCCCACGTACATCAGCGGCGCGCTGTCCACAAACACATAGACGAAAGCGAAGCCTACCGCCATCAGCAGCAGGCTGAACGCATGCACGCGCACTTCGCGGAAGCTCTGCGCCAGCGGATTCAGCACCAGCGCCGGCACCACCGCCGCCACCGCGTTCAATGACAGGAAGCTGAAGGACATCAGCTGCCCGGTGGCCTTGTCGTCGAGCTGCGGAAAGCGCTGCTGTACGAAGCCGATGATGAACACGAACAGCGTCTGCATGCCGAACCAGCTGATCGCATGCGCGGCCAGCACTTTGCGGAAACCGGCGAGATCTTCATGACCGTCAAACGTCTGCCGTTCGGTCAGCGCGTGCGCGATCAACGCCAGCGCCAGCGCACCGAACACCACTTCCAGCCACAGGCTGTGGGTGTGGTAGCCGGCCATCTTCAACCCCATCGCGATCAGCGCATACACCGCGAACGCCCACAGCGGCCGCATCAGCAGCAGCAGCGCGCCGATGCCCAGCTTTTCGGTGCGCGCACCGGTTTCGGTATGCGCCAACACGCGCGGTTCCTCGACCAGCAGCGCGGGAACGATCGAAAATACCAGTGCAAGACCGGCGCCGAAATAGATCAGCGCGATGTTGCCGTAGATCGCACCGATGGCATACGCCAGCACGCCGAACGTGCCCGATACCGTCTGCATCCAGGTATAGCCGGCCGTGCGCTTCGCGCCTTCGGGCGTGACATCGGTGATCAGCGAGCGGGTCGGATTGAAGCCGAGATTGATCGACAGGTCCAGCGCCAGCGCAACCACCACCGCCACGCCGAGAATCGCGTCCAGACCCAGCGCCTTGTTGATTGGTCCGATCGACGGCAGCGCCAAGAGCATCAATGCGGTCAGCACACCGCCCACCAGAATGAAGGGACGCCGGCGCCCGCCCCACACCCATACGCCATCGCTGATGATGCCGATGATGACCTGACCAAGAATGCCCGCCAGCGGCCCCGCCGCCCAGACGATGCCGATCTCGTCGAGCTTCAGCCCGTACTTCGTCGACATCAGCCAGCTCAGCGCCGAAATCTGCACCGCCAGCGCGAATCCCATCGCCGTCGACGGCAGACTGAGCAGCATCAGAAACGGCAGCGACAGGCGTTGTTGCATCCGCAGCATGGGCGGTTCTCCCCGGGTGGTGGAGCAGCATAGCGTGTCGGTTTATGTGGTGCGGTGAATACGGTTGCTGTTGCGATGCAGCATGTTCGCTGCAATTTGAGATTGTTCGAGCGTGCTCAACCGCTGTGGTCCGGAAAATCTGTCATCCGAACGCGGGCGACGTCAGAGGAAGGATCTGCCTGTGGCCGGCGATGTCGCAACAGGATGGCGCTGTTCGCTGTGCGGATATTCGAGATGACAAAAACACCGATCCGCATGCGGTTGGGCAATATGCGGCAGACGCATGTTCGGGCATCTCTTACGCATGCCTTTGCGCGCATCCATCGACGTGTCGTCTCCCAAAAGAAAAAGGCCCTTGCCGGGGGGAACCGGACAAGGGCCAAATACTCGCCTGTTGAGAGCTGTATTGCGTGTTGCGTATGGCTTAGTAGCGGTAGTTCACACCGAACAGATAGGTACGGCCATATTCAAAGAACTCGCGTGGACGCCCGGAGTCGGTGAACGACGACGTGAACGGTTCGTTTTCAAGATTGTTGACCTGCAGCAGCAGGCCGATGTTCTTGAGCGGACCATTCTGGAAGGTATATCCCAGCTGCAGGTCGGTCACGGTCTCGCCGTTGAAACTGCGGCGTGCGCGGTCGCCGCCGAAGCCCTGCACTTCACCGAAGAATTTCGAACGGGTGCGCGAAGCGACGCGAGCCGAGAAACCGTAGCGGTCGTAGTACACGGTCATGCTGGAGACGTACTTCGACAGACCCGGCAGCGGCTGGCTGCTTTTGGGACCGAAGGGCTTGATATCGCTGGTGGTATCGGAATAGCTGCCAAGGAAACCAAACCCTTCAAGGGGCGCCCACAGCATCTCGAACGGAACCGAAACTGCAAACTCGAAACCCTTCAGCACGCCACCATCGCCATTGACCGGCTTGGTGTAACCGCCCAACTGATTGACGGGAACCAGTAAGGGATTGGTCGGATAGTCGGCAGGCCTGACCACCGTATCGTTGATATTGAAGACGCCGCGCTCATTGTAGATATAGGTCTTCAGATCCTTGTAGAAATAAGCGGCGCTGACATAGCCCTTGCTGTCGCCGAAGTATTTCTCATAGGACACGTCGAACGCATTCGCAAGCCAGGGCTTGAGCTTGGAGTTGCCGCCATCGCGCTTCCACCAGTCCTGAAGAGTTGCGGCAGGATTAGGAGGCAGAGGGAAACGGGGGTCGTAGTTGTTTTGGCCGCCCGTCAGCGGATTCTCTCCGGGATCGCGATCGATCGTGATGCTGTTGTTCGCACGCAGGTCGTCCATGCGCGGGCGCGCCATCTGACGTGCAACGCCGACGCGGACGATCTGGTCCCACGGCAGGCCGAACGACAGATTCAGGCTGGGCAGATAGTCGGTATAGCTGGCGCCGTCTTCGCGCGGGCGGCCGATGCCGTTGCCCAGGAACGTTTCCGAGCCTTTCGACGACTGGTCGACGTTGACCGCCTGCAAACCCACATTGCCCTTGAGCGATATGGAGCCGATGTCGGTATTGATATTGGCTTGGACGTAGGCCGTAGTGACCTGCTCGTTCACTTCCCAGTTCTTGTTGGTGATGTCGGCATTGTTGGCATTGGCGCGGCGTGTATACACCGACTGATAGGCCCGCAGCGCGTCATAACCGTAGATCGAGGGCACGCCGAAGGCGTTGAACGCCGAGGTAGTGGCCAGATTGGTCGGAATCGGCTGGCTGAAACCATCAGGACAGGTCGGCGACACGCCGGTGAGGCAGGCGCTCAGATCGAGGAACGATTCGTTCGAAGCGCGGCTCTTGGTGCGATCGGTGAGATTGCCGCCGAATTCGATGCTGCTGAACCAGCCTTGATCGAAAGTACGCTCGAAATCGAAGCGAAGCGCGGTGAGGCTGTCCTTCACCTCGAAATCTTTGATGTAACCATCCTGGCCCCAGCCACCGGGATCGCCGAGACGCAAGATCGTCGGGTCGCCGTAGTCGTAGCCGAACTGGTGGTCGAAGTAGTCGCCGTTACGGGTCACTGTCAGCCTGTCGCGGGGCCGTGTGGGACCAACGCCGCTGTAGGTTTCGAGAATGCGCTCTTTGCGCGTCGCACCGGAATAACTGATGTCGGCCTTGGCCGTCCAGTTGGGGCTCAGCGTCAGCTGATGATTCCACCCGATCGCGAACAGTTTGTCGTTAGCGGCGTTGAAATCATTGCGGATCACCGGATTGATGCCGGTAAACGATGCGCGGTCAGGCGTGTTGCCGGCCGCTGGTGTACCGCCGAACGCAGCGGCGAATTCCATGCCGCGCTTGTTTTCTTCCTTGTCGAACTTCGAGTAGAAAACGTCGAGGACGCTGCGGTAAGTATCGTTCGGCGCGAACTCGAGCACGCCCATGAAGCCGTCGCGCTGGTTGTCGTTCTCGATATCGTAAAGCTTGCCGCCGCCGAAAATACCGGCGCCGTCGTAGCCCCAGGTATCGCCGAACTGCTTGCTCTGGCCCGGATTGTTCAGGTGCGCATAGCCCAGTGCGATACCCACGGTGTTGTCGGCGAACTGGTCGACATAGGACAGGCTGTAGCGATGACCGTATTCTTTCTCGTCGCCGACCTTGTTCATGTCGCCGCGCAGATTCGCCGCGAAAGCGCGCTTGCCGTAGGCGAGCGGGCGGATGGTCCTCAGATCGACCGTGCCGGACAGCCCTTGGCCGACCAGCTGCGCGTCCGGGGTCTTGTAGACCAGGACCTGGCTGACGAGTTCGGACGGGTACTGATCGAACTCGACGCCGCGATTGTTGCCCAGGCTGACCTGCTCGCGACCGTTGAGCGTGGTGGTCGAGAAATCGCCGGAGAAGCCACGGATGTTGACTTCCTGCGGACGGCCACCGAAACGCTGCGCGGTGAGGCCGGGCAGGCGCGCCAGAGAGTCGGCGATGGAGGTGTCCGGCAGTTTGCCGATGTCTTCGGACGAAATCGCCTCGACGATCGAGGTCGATTCTCTTTTGACTTCGTTCGATGCCTGGATGCTGCGGCGGATACCGACCACTTCGAGGGTATCGAGGTCTTCGGCTTCGGCTTCGGTTTGTGCTTGGTTCTGGTCGGCTGTCTGCGCATACGCGGCACTGACCATCATCAGCGTGGCGGACGCCAACGCCGTACTCAACAGGTTTCGTTTCAAAGGCTGCATGGATCCCCTCCACATCAGCTGGAATTCGTTAGCAGGTCCGTGCGCGAATCCTCATGAAAAGCGAGTATTCCGCAGTTCCCGGCATGTCCGGCGTCCAGCCTGTCCCCGGCATGCCCGGCGATGGTAGTCCGTGGCCGGG
>JANOXT010000093.1:0-2322 GCA_031418555.1 Lysobacterales bacterium
GACCTCCGACGTGTCGGTAGTCGACCTGACCGTTGAACTCGACAACCCGGCTACCTACGCCGAGATCTGCGCCGAAATGAAAGCGCAGTCCGAAGGCGCACTCAAAGGCGTACTGGGCTATACCGAAGACAAAGTCGTTGCCACCGATTTCCGCGGCGATACCCGCACCTCGATCTTCGACGCCGACGCCGGCATCGCGTTGGACAGCACCTTCGTCAAAATTGTCTCGTGGTACGACAACGAATGGGGTTATTCCACCAAGTGTCTGGAAATGGTGAAAGTCATCGCCGCGAAGTAAACAGCGCGGTCACCGCGTGTGGTGAGCGTAGGGTGGGGTGAGCGTAGCGATGCCCACCCTTAAACATATGCGGCGCAGCAGGCATCGAACGCGGCGGAAGAAAATCATCGCAAGCTGCATCAAGGCGCATTGGCGATCTGTGGTGGGCATCGCTGCGCTCACCCCACCCCACGAGCTTACTGCATCCTGCCTGGATGCTATGGCTTAGCCGGCGAGACGCGCCACACGATGTTGCCGACATCGTCGGCTACCAGCATCGCACCGCGGCTGTCGATGGCCACACCTACCGGTCGTCCGCGCGCATTACCGTCGCGATCGACAAAGCCGGTCAGGATATCCTCGGGCTCACCGCTGGGTTTGCCGCCAGAGAAAGGAACGAACACGACCTTGTATCCGCTGCGCGGCTTGCGGTTCCAGGAGCCGTGTTCGCCGATGAAAGCGCCGCCGCGGTAGCGTTCCGGAAACAGCGTGCCGCTGTAGAACGTGAGCCCGAGCGCAGCAACATGCGGACCCAGCGCGTAATCAGGTGCGATGGCTTTGGCGACCAGGTCGGCGCGACCGGGCTTGACGCGTTTATCGACATGCTGCCCGTAATAGCTGTACGGCCAGCCATAGAAAGCGCCGTCGCGAACCGAAGTCATGTAATCGGGCACCAGATCGCTGCCGATTTCGTCGCGTTCGTTCACGACCGTCCACAGCGCGCCAGTCGTCGGTTCCCACGCCAGCCCGTTCGGATTGCGCAGACCGGATGCGAATATACGGGTCTTGCCGGTGTTCGACTCCACTTCCAGAATCGCGGCGCGATGTTCCTCGGCGGCCATACCATTTTCAGCAACATTGCTGTTGGAGCCGACGGTCACGTAAAGATGCGCGCTATCGGGACTTGCGATCACGTTCTTGGTCCAGTGGTGGTTGATCGGCCCGGCCGGCAGCTCGGCGATGCGCTGAGGACGGGTGTCGATCCGTGTTGCGCCTGTCTGGTAACCGACCATCACCAGCGCATCGCTGTTGGCGATGTACAGCCGATCCTCGACCAGAGACATGCCGAAAGGTGAGTTCAGGCCATCGATCAGCACCGAACGCGTTTCCGCGACGCCGTCTCCATCCGCATCGCGCAGCAGGCTGATGCGGTTCGCGCTGGGAACGCCCGCGCCGGCCTTCTTCATGACCGCAGCCATCACTGCGCCCTTGATCCCCTTGCCGTCTTCCGGTTTGGGCGGTGCATTGGTTTCCGCGACAAGCACATCGCCATTGGGCAGCACATACAGCCAGCGCGGATGTTCCAGCCCAGCGGCAAAAGCGTTGACCTTCATGCCGTCCGCTGGCGTGGGCATAACGCCAGCGGGCCAACCTGTGGCCGGGGCGATATTGACGGTCGGGATCAGCGTTGGATTGGGTGTTGGCAACTGCGGTGATGTACCGACGCCTTCGCGCAAAGACAGCGTGGCGTGTTCTCCGCACCCAGCGACTGCGGTGATCGCAATCAGCCACAACGCGCTACCAGTGCGATCGCGGGAAACATTGCCGGAATTGTTCGCATTGAGTTCGATATTGGCCAGCATGGTGCTTCCTCGCGCCGCGTGCGCTGATGTTTCGATTGGCTACGGATATACGCGACCGCCCATGAACCGGTGCGCTGGATCGGTGGGATGTTGCGACATGTTGCGGGATGCAGTACGAAGGCAGCACTCTGCACGATGAGCGATAGGGCCAATCACTGCGTATTGCTTCAGAACGCAGCACGACCTGAAGCAGAAAATTCGTTTAGTCCTATCAGTCAACGCTAATCGCCGAGCGCAGCATGCCTGAGGGTTTCGCTGGCGAAAGCCATCAGCATGGCGATATTGATCACCACGGTTCCCCAGAATGCCTGTTGGAATTCGCGCTTGCGCGACTTGTGCCTGAACACCCGCTGCGCCAGCAGAGCGCCCGGCCATCCGCAGAGCAGGCCCAGCAGATGCAGCGTCGTTTCCGGCGTGCGCTGGCGCCCTGCGGCCGCTGCAGATTTGTCGAGGCCATACAGG
>JANOXT010000094.1:0-17045 GCA_031418555.1 Lysobacterales bacterium
CCGGCCAGAAGCCGGTGGTCACCAAGGCGCGCGTCTCGGTCGCTTCCTTCAAAATCCGCGATGGCTGGCCGATCGGCTGCAAGGTCACTCTGCGCCGCGCCAAGATGTTCGAGTTTCTCGATCGTCTGGTCAACATTTCGCTGCCCCGCGTCCGCGACTTCCGCGGCGTTTCGGGTCGGGCGTTCGACGGCCGCGGTAATTACAACATGGGCGTGAAGGAACAGATCATCTTTCCGGAAATCGACTTCGACGCCGTCGACGCGGTTCGTGGCATGGATATCGCCATCACCACCACTGCGAAGACCGACGCCGAAGCGAAGGCTCTGCTGGAAGCGTTCCGTTTCCCGTTCCGCAACTGATTTCAGGACAGGCATTTCATGGCAAAGACCTCAATGGTGAACCGCGAAGTCAAGCGCAAAAAGCTCGCGAAGAAGTTCGCGGCCAAGCGTGACGCGCTGAAGAAGATCATCAACAGCCACGACGGCGATTTCGAAGAGAAGATGGCGGCAGCGACCAAGCTGCAGAAATTGCCGCGTGATTCTTCGCCTTCCCGCCAAACCCTGCGTTGCGCCCTGACCGGGCGTCCGCGCGGTGTGTACCGCAAGTTTGGCCTTGGCCGTAACAAACTGCGCGAAGCCACCATGCGTGGCGATGTGCCGGGCCTGCGCAAGGCCAGCTGGTAACCAAGGCTTGGTGGCTGTTAGACTAGTGAGTTGAGCAGGCTGGTTCATCCGGCCTGCCGTCGTCTCTTGACGGCGTGCTTCACTAAATAGTTTCGCCCCGGATAATCCGGGCTTCTTTCGGCAGGCTTCAGCCCGTCGTTCAACCATACAGATTTCGCGAAAGCGGATATCGGTGCTACTCATAATGGTGAATCTACAATGAGCATGACTGATCCCATCGCCGACATGCTGGTCCGCATCAGAAATGCGGCAGCAGTTGGCAAGCCGGCGGTGAAAATGCCGTCGTCCAAGACGAAGGTTGCGATCGCCAATGTCCTCAAGACGGAAGGTTATATCGGCGATATCCGTGTCATCGAGGAAGGCGCCAAGGCGACGCTCGAAATCGCGTTGAAATATTACGAAGGCAAGCCTGTGATCGAGCGCCTTCATCGCGTGTCGCGTTCCGGCCTCCGCCAGTATCGCGGCAAAGATGCGCTGCCGAAAGTGCTCGGCGGCCTTGGCGTTGCCATCATTTCCACATCCAAAGGCATCATGACCGACACGCAGGCGCGCCAACACGGCGTCGGCGGTGAAGTCCTGTGCTTCGTGGCGTAAGGAGAGCTCGCCCATGTCTCGAGTCGCCAAAAAACCGATCGCTCTCCCGAAGGGCGTCGAATTCAACATCCACTCCGACACTGTGAGCGTCAAAGGCCCCAAAGGTACTTTGTCGATCGCCAAGCCGGCAGGTATCGAAGTCAAGATCGAAGATGGCAACGCACTGCTGTCGGCCAACGATGACGCGCTGATTCCGCTCACCGGCACCCTGCGCGCCATTCTCGCTAATATGGTGCATGGTGTAAGCGAAGGTTTCGTGCGCAAGCTTGATCTTGTCGGCGGCGGCTACCGTGCATCGATGCAGGGCAACGACCTGAATCTTGCGCTCGGCTTCTCGCACCCAGTCGTGTTTTCAGCGCCGGACGGCATCACGATCGCTACGCCGACCCAGACTGAAATCCTGGTGTCTGGCGCCGACAAGCAGCGCGTTGGTGAAGTCGCGGCCAAGATTCGCGCGTTCCGTCCGCCGGAACCTTACAAGGGCAAGGGCGTCAAGTATTCCGACGAAACCATCATTCGCAAGGAAGCCAAGAAGGCCTAATCGGCCTATCCGCTTCCTAAGGATCAAGATCATGACCAGCATCAAGAACACAGCCCGTCTGCGCCGCGCAAAATCCACGCGTGCCCATATTCGTGTACTCGGCGTCCCGCGTTTGACCGTGCTGCGCACGGGTCAGCACCTTTATGCCCAGGTATTCACCGCCGATGGTTCTAAAGTGCTGGCTGCTGCCAACACCATGCAGACCGACGTCGGGGACGGCCTGAAGAGCAAGAAAAACAGCGAAGCGGCTGCGAAGGTCGGCCGCATCATCGCCGAAAAGGCGCGCGCTGCAGGCATCGAGAAGATTGCGTTCGACCGTTCAGGTTACCGCTATCACGGGCGTATCAAAGCGCTTGCCGAAGCGGCCCGCGAAGGCGGCCTGAAGTTCTAAAGCGTTTTATGGCGGGACTCATGTGCCGCTCGTTGTGTGTCTCAGCTGCCGATACGGTTTGTATCGGGCGCGTTCTCCGGTTCCGGTCGGCGCGAAACATCCGAATCACATCACAATCATAAGCGGCCACGCCGCAATTCCCATACAGCAACCGAGATATTCAAATGGCAGAACAACAGCGTGAATCGCGTGGCCGCGATCGTGATCGCAATCGCGAAGAAGTCGACGATGGCATGATCGAAAAACTGATTGCGGTCAATCGCGTCAGTAAGACAGTCAAAGGCGGTCGGCAGTTCACCTTCACCGCGTTGACTGTGGTGGGCGACGGCTCCGGCAAGGTCGGCTTCGGTTACGGCAAGGCGCGCGAAGTGCCGGTCGCGATCCAGAAATCGATGGAATACGCCCGCAAGAACATGAACAGCGTCGATCTGAACAACGGCACATTGTGGCACGCCGTCAAATCGGGTCACGGTGCTGCGCACGTCTATATGCAGCCTGCTTCGGAAGGTACTGGCGTTATTGCCGGCGGTGCGATGCGCGCCGTATTGGAAGCGGTCGGCGTGAAGAACGTGCTGGCCAAAGCCACCGGCTCGCGCAACCCGATCAATCTGGTGCGTGCCACGCTGAAGGGGCTTGAGGCGATGCAGTCGCCGACCCGTATCGCGGCCAAGCGCGGCAAGAAGACCGAGGAGATCCAACATGGCTGATTCCAACAATGGCACTGTCAAGGTCCGTCTGGTCAAGGGCCTGCGCGGTACCCAAGCCCGTCATCGCCTTTCGGTGAAGGCGCTGGGTCTGAATAAACTGAATGATGTCCGTGAACTCAAGGACAGTCCGCAGGTGCGTGGTCTGATCGCACAGCTGCACTATCTTGTTCGCGTAGAGGAGTAATCGTATGCGCCTGAATACACTCAAGCCCGCCGACGGCGCCCGCAAGGAGCGCACACGCGTTGGTCGCGGTATCGGTTCCGGCCTCGGCAAGACCGCTGGTCGCGGCCACAAGGGTTCGTTCGCTCGCGCGGGCAAGGGCAAGATCAAGGCCGGTTTTGAAGGCGGCCAGATGCCCATGCAACGTCGTCTGCCGAAGATCGGCTTCCGCTCGAAAATGTCGAAAGAATCCGCTGAAGTGATGCTGTACCAGTTGGAAAAACTGGATGGCACCATTGATCTTGCTTCGCTGTTGGCCGCCAAACTGGTGCCTAACGGTACGAAGAAGGTCAAGGTGGTCAAGAAAGGTGAGCTGAACAAGAAGCTTGTGATCAAGGGCATTGCAGCGACGGCCGGCGCCAAGGCGGCGATCGAAGCCGCCGGCGGCAGTGTCGAGGAGTAATCCGAGCATGGCGCGAAGCGCGAATGCAATGGGTGGCGTCGGCGGCGGGCTCGGTAAATTCACCGAGCTCCGTTCCCGCTTGCTGTTCGTGGTCGGAGCGTTGATTGTCTATCGTATCGGTTGCTATATCCCGGTGCCGGGCGTCAACCCTGAAGCGATGCTTCAGTTGATGGAGTCTCAGAAAGGGACCATCGTCGACATGTTCAACATGTTTTCCGGTGGCGCGCTGCAGCGTTTCAGTCTGTTCGCCTTGAATGTTGTGCCTTACATCTCGGCCTCGATCATCGTGCAGTTGCTGGTGCAGATCGTTCCCAGCTTCAAGGCGATCCAGAAAGAAGGTGAATCCGGCCGTCGTCGTATCACCCAGTGGTCTCGTATCGGTGCTATTCCGCTAGCGATGTTCCAAGCCGCAGGCATCGCGACTGCACTGCAGGCTTCGGGCGCCAACAACGGTATTCCGGTGGTGTATTCGCCAGGAATGGGATTCGTGTTGACGGCCGTCGTTTCGCTGACCGCAGGTACGATGTTTCTGATGTGGCTTGGTGAGCAGGTGACGGAACGCGGAATTGGAAACGGCGTCTCGCTGATCATCTTTGCGGGTATTGTTGCCGGATTGCCTGGCGCTGTACTCAGCACGCTCGATCAGGCCAGCAAAGGCGATATGAGTCCGCTGACGGTGATCGCGATCATCGTCATCGTCTTGGTATTCACCTATTTCGTCGTCTTCGTGGAACGTGGGCAACGTCGAATCACGGTCAACTATGCGCGCCGCCAAGGCGGGCGCAACGCCTACATGAATCAGACGTCGTTCCTGCCGCTCAAGCTCAACATGTCCGGCGTGATCCCGGCAATTTTCGCTTCATCGATCATCATGTTTCCTGCAACCGCTTCGACGTGGTTCAGCGCCAGCGGCAATGTCAGTTTCCTGCAGAAGGTCGCACAGGCGCTGTCGCCCGGCGAACCGCTGTATATGATCCTCTTCGCCGCGCTCATTATCGGTTTCGCTTTTTTCTACACGGCGCTTGTTTTTAATTCGCAGGAAACCGCTGACAACCTGAAGAAGTCGGGTGCGCTTATTCCAGGGATCAGGCCGGGCAAAGCCACAGCCGACTACATCGATGCCGTACTCACCCGGCTGACGATGGCGGGTGCGATCTATCTGGTGATCGTTTGCATCCTGCCGACCTTCATGCAGACCGAGCTTGGCACATCGTTCTATTTCGGCGGTACGTCGCTCTTGATTGTAGTAGTGGTGGTCATGGACTTCATCGCGCAAATTCAGGCGCATCTGATGTCGCATCAGTATGAGGGTCTGCTTAAAAAGGCGAATTTGAAGGGAGGCTCACGGGCGCGCTGAAGCGACAATGGTCGCTCGCTGCCCGCGGGTATGGCGTAGGCCCTCTGGCTTGCATCAAGGATGGCAGCACAGTATTTCCGCTTCCCCGGCTCTCACGGGAAAGCAAGTTGGGCGACCTGCGCGGCGGTCTCGAGCGCAGGTGGGCTGTAGCCAGTGCAGGCACTTGAGGAGTGCCCGCCGACGGGAAACGTAGCTTCGAAAAATGAAGCCTCACGACTCGTCAGCTTCGGTCCATCGCCGGAGCATGGGCACTCTCCCCATGCCGGAAGATCCGCCCGCTGCCTTTCGGGGTTGCGGGTTGGTAGTGTTTCGATACTACCTCTTCCATCAAGATCGAGGCCCTGTTAGAATTTCGAGTTCACTTATCCAAGTGCCCTATTCGCCGGGGTGACCCGGTCGCCAAACCAGTTGGAGATTCGCGCATGGCGCGTATTGCAGGTGTCAACCTGCCTGCCCAGAAACATGTCTGGGTCGGGCTGCAAAGCATCTACGGCATCGGCCGTACCCGTTCAAAGCAGGTCTGCGTATCCGCAGGCGTTGTTTCGAGCACCAAGATCCGCGACCTGTCGGAATCCGAAGTCGAGCGTCTCCGCGCCGAAATCGGCAAGATCACGGTTGAGGGCGACCTCCGTCGTGAGGTCGGCATGGCCATCAAGCGTCTGATGGACCTGGGCTGCTACCGCGGTCTTCGTCATCGCCGCGGCCTGCCGCTTCGCGGCCAGCGCACCCGGACCAATGCCCGTACCCGCAAGGGTCCGCGCAAGGCCATCAAGAAGTAAGGGGCAACGATCATGGCCAAGCCGGCAGCAACCAAAACCAAGAAGAAGATCAAGCGAATCGTCACCGACGGTATCGCCCACGTCCACGCTTCATTCAACAACACGATCATCACGATCACCGATCGCCAAGGGAATGCGCTGTCATGGGCAACCTCCGGCGGTGCGGGTTTCCGTGGTTCGCGCAAGTCGACCCCGTTCGCTGCGCAGGTCGCCGCCGAGAAGGCCGGCAAGGCTGCGCTCGACTACGGCGTGAAAGCACTTGAAGTGCGGATCAAGGGCCCCGGCCCGGGTCGCGAATCGGCCGTGCGTTCGTTGAACAGCGTCGGCTACAAGATCATCAACATCATCGACGTGACGCCCATCCCGCACAACGGGTGCCGTCCGCCGAAAAAGCGCCGCGTTTAACGCGGCGGCCTGAGGAGCAGAAACCACCATGGCTCGTTATATCGGTCCCACCTGCAAACTCGCTCGTCGCGAGGGTGCAGACCTCAGTCTGAAGTCACCGGCGCGTGCGCTCGACTCGAAGTGCAAGCTTGAGCAGAAGCCCGGCCAGCACGGCGCTTCGCGCAAGGGCAAACTGTCCGACTACGCTACCCAGCTGCGCGAAAAGCAGAAGGTCAAACGTATCTATGGGTTGCTGGAACGTCAGTTCCGCAACTATTACAAGAAGGCCTCGACCAAGAAAGGCAATACCGGCGAGAACCTGCTGCAGCTGCTCGAAACCCGTCTCGACAATGTGGTCTACCGCATGGGTTTTGCGGTGACCCGCCCAGCTGCCCGTCAGCTGGTCTCGCATCGTGGTGTGCTGATCAATGGAAAGTCGGTTAATTTGCCGTCGTACCAGATCAAGGCCGGCGACGCGATTACCCTGTCGGAACGCGCCCAGAAGCAGATGTGTGTGCAGGAAGCGCTGAATGTTGCTTCGACGATGGATCTGACCCCGGGTTGGATCGAAGTCGACAGCAAGAAGTTTACCGGCGTGTTCAAGGCCGTACCGGATCGTGGCGACTTGCCGGCAGACATCAACGAAGCGCTGATCGTCGAGTTGTACTCGAAGTAAGCGACGGCGAGGCGCTTCCGGAGTTTACGGTAGCGAGACTCCCACCCCCCACGGTCGTTGCGCGTCGCGCATCGGCCGCCTCCCTCGCCCGGGGAGGCCCCCGAAACACCGCTGCGGCCGTAAGGCCCGGCTCCAGGAGACACCACAAGATGACGGTATCCGCCAACCAGGTCCTGCGTCCGCGCGCTCCGCAGATCGAGCGCCTTGCCGGCAACCGCGCCAAGGTTGTAATCGAACCACTGGAACGTGGCTACGGACACACTCTCGGCAACGCCCTGCGTCGTGTGTTGCTGTCCTCGATCCCAGGCTTCGCCATCACTGAAGTCGAGATCGACGGCGTGCTGCACGAATACACAACGGTCGAAGGCCTGCAGGAAGATGTGCTGGAAGTACTGCTGAACCTCAAGGATGTCGCTATCCGCATGGGCACGGGCGACGCCGCTACTCTCAGCTTGAACAAGCAGGGTCCGGGCGTTGTCACCGCTGGTGATATCAAGACCGACCACAATGTGGAAATTCTGAATACCGACCACGTGATCGCGCATCTCACCAAGGACGCCGCGCTTAACATGCGGCTTAAGATCGAGCGTGGTTTCGGTTATCAGCCAGCTGCGTCGCGCCGTCGTCCGGATGAAGAAACCCGCGCGATCGGCCGGTTGATGCTGGACGCCTCGTTCTCGCCCGTTCGCCGTGTTGCTTATGAAGTCGAATCGGCGCGTGTCGAGCAGCGTACAGACCTCGACAAGCTGGTGCTCGACATCGAAACCAACGGCACCATCGACGCCGAAGAAGCTGTGCGCACTGCCGCCGATATCCTCACCGATCAGCTGTCGGTCTTCGGCGACTTCACGCACCGCGACCGCGGTGCCGCCAAGCCGGCCGCTACCGGTATCGACCCGATTCTGCTGCGTCCGATCGACGATCTCGAACTCACGGTCCGTTCGGCCAACTGCCTCAAGGCAGAGAGCATTTACTACGTTGGCGACCTGATCCAGAAGACCGAAGTCGAGCTGCTGAAGACTCCGAACCTCGGCAAGAAGTCGTTGACCGAGATCAAGGAAGTTCTTGCCCAGCGCGGCTTGTCGCTCGGGATGAAGCTCGAAAACTGGCCGCCGGCCGGCATTGCCGCACACGGTATGCTGGGCTGAGTCCTCGCTAGAACATGAATCACGATCCCGGCACAGGGTGCCGGGGATAACCAGGAACCACGACCATGCGCCACCTGAAATCCGGCCGCAAATTCAGCCGCACCAGCGCTCATCGCGAAGCGATGTTTCGCAATATGGCTTCTTCGCTGATCAAACACGGCCTGATCCGCACCACGTTGCCGAAGGCCAAAGAACTCCGCCGCGTCGCTGAGCCGCTGATCACGTTGTCGAAAATCGACGGAGTGGCCAACCGCCGTTTAGCCTTTTCGCGTCTGCGCGACAAGGAAGCCGTAGGTACGTTGTTCACCACGCTTGGTCCGCGCTATCGCGAGCGTCCGGGCGGCTACCTGCGGATTCTGAAGTGCGGTTTCCGTGACGGCGACAATGCTCCGATGGCGTACGTCGAGTTGGTCGACCGTCCTGAAGCTGCAGCCTGATCCTCTGGGTCGGCCGCGCGATCGCATGGCCTGCCGCCAAGGAGATCAGCGTCTGCTTGCCCGTTATGATGAAGACCCCGGCATTTGTCGGGGTTTTTGCTATCTTGGGTTCGGATAACGCTTCGATTACCGCGTTGGAACTCGACCGGTACGATGCAGGTCCTTAGTCATTCCATCCTCATCCGCGCTCACGCGCCACCACGCATGCATCCGAATCTTTTTCGCTGGTCATTTCGCTCGCAATACCTGCTCGGTTCCGTGATGTGCGCGGCTTTGGTCGGGTTTGCGCTCTTTTCGCAGTTCCAGTGGGGGTTGTTGCCGTGCCCGTTGTGCATTTTTCAGCGGATTGCTTTCGCTGGCATGGCGGTGGTCTTCCTGGTCGGTGGACTGCATGCGCCGAAGGGCGCTGGGGGCCGTAAGCTCTACGCACTGCTTGCATTGATCCCCGGGGGCACCGGTATCGGCATTGCCGGACGTCATGTGTGGCTGACCCACCTGCCGGCGGACCAGGTGCCCGAATGCGGCCCACCGCTCCAATTCATGATGGAGGTCAATCCGCTGACCGACGTCATCAAAAAGGTCCTGACCGGCTCCGGCGAATGCGCCAAGGTCGATTGGACCTTCCTCGGCCTTTCGATGCCGGCCTGGAGTCTGTTCTGGTTTGCGATGCTGGCTGGATGGGCCGTCTACGCGTCCACCAAAGCCCGTTAACCGCCTCCGATCCAGTCGGCTCCGTTGAGCCGAATCTCCCCCCAGGATGAAGATCATGACCCGCCCCGAACCTCTGCAAGCTATCGTCCCGCCGCCGCAGGGCTGGACCCCTGCCAGCTGGCGCGACCGTCAGGCGATGCAGCAGCCGACCTACGGCGACGCCTTGCAGCTTGAAGGCGTATTGGACGAACTGCATGCGCTGCCGCCGCTGGTGACCTCGCGCGAAGTGATGAACCTACGCCAGCAGATCGCCGAAGCCCAGGAAGGCAGGCGCTTCCTGCTGCAAGGCGGCGATTGCGCCGAAATTTTCGAGGACTGCACGCCCGAGGTGATTTCCAATCGCCTCAAGGTATTGCTGCAGATGAGTCTGGTGCTGGTCCATGGAATGCGCCTGCCGGTGGTGCGCGTAGGCCGTTTTGCTGGCCAGTACGCCAAACCGCGCTCGACGGATACCGAAACCAAAGACGGCGTATCGCTGCCGAGCTACCGCGGCGATATCGTCAATGGTCCTGAATTTTCAGCCGAAGCCCGCATTGCCGATCCGCGACGGATGATCAAAGCGCATGCGCGGTCGGCGATGACGATGAACTTCATCCGCGCGTTGATCGACGACGGTTTCGCCGATCTGCATCACCCCGAATACTGGAACCTCGGATGGGTCGGCCATTCGCCGCTGGCCGACGAGTACCAGAAGATGGTCGCTGGCATCGGCGATGCGGTCCGTTTCATGGAAACGCTGTCCGGTGCGTCGTTGCACAATCTGCGCAGCGTCGAGTTCTACACCTCACACGAAGCGCTGCTGTTGCCGTATGAGCAGGGCGTCACCCGTCAGGTGCCGCGTCTGCCGGGCTGGTTCAACCTCGGCACGCATTTTCCGTGGATCGGCATGCGTACTGCGGCGGTCGACGGCGCGCATACCGAATATTTCCGCGGCATCCGCAATCCGATCGCGATCAAGATCGGTCCATCGGTATCGCCGGACCAACTGCTGCGTCTGATCGACGTGCTCAATCCCAACGATGAGCCCGGCCGCCTGAGCCTCATCCATCGCATGAGCGCCGGCTCGATCGCCGAAAAGCTGCCGCCGCTGCTTGACGCCATGAAGCGCGATGGTCGTCGGGTGCTGTGGATCTGCGACCCGATGCACGGCAATACCGAGTCGACCAGCAACGGTTACAAAACCCGTCGTTTCGCCAACATCCGCAGCGAACTTGAGCAGGCCTTCGAACTGCACGCCGCGGCGGGCACGCGTCTGGGCGGCGTGCATCTGGAACTGACCGGCGAAGACGTCACCGAGTGCACCGGCGGTGCGCGCGACCTGACCGATATCGATCTTGAGCGCGCCTACCGTACGACCGTCGATCCACGCCTGAACTACGAGCAGGCGCTGGAAATCACCATGCTGATCGTGCGCAAGCAGGCGCAGATCAACGCACCGACCGCGCTCTGAGCTGCGTTTCGCGTTTCAGTCGGGTTTAAAAAAAAGGCCCGCGTGATGCGGGCCTTTTCGTTGCGAGATGTCGTCGACGCGGTTCAGTTCGACTGGGTCGGCGTCGCCGCGGCCGATTTCTTGACCAGCGCTTCGATGGCCACCGGCAGCGCGAACACATCGGCCGCCGGAGCCGCCGGATCGAACGACTGCAGCGTGATGAGCTGGGTCATACCTGCGACTTTGCTCTTCATTTTGGTGGGCATCTTGAGTGCGCCAAAACGTTTGTAATCGGACAGATAGCTGATCTGCTTCACGTCGCCCATCGGCGAAGCGACCACCGACTCGGTCGACAGCAGCAAACCATCTTCGGTGCCGTAGCAGTCAGTGGTTTCGCGGCCCGATGTCCATTTGATCTCGACGCGGTAGCACGGACGACCTTCCGAGTCCGACAGCGCGGCCGTTGTGGCCGAAGCGATCACGCTCGCATCGCGCACCGTGATTTTGGCGTCGCTCTGTTCCAGCATCTGTTCGCGCTCCTTGCCTTCCAGCAGGCGCGGGCCATTCATCGGGTCCATGGACCAGGCGACGCCGCCGGTGTAACCGTTGCGGAAATCGCCGGCGCCGGGAATCGCCATCAGCGATGCGCGGTCGCTGCCGTGCCCGTAGAGGGTCATGTCCAGCTTCATGCCGTTTTCGACGATCTCCATCTGGACTTTGGTGGTGCCCTCGCTGCTTTTGGCGTAAGCCTCGGCACCGCCGACAGCGGCGATATGGGCATCGATCAAGCCGCGCGCGGCCGGCAGTTTCGCGGTCGGGGTTTCAGTCGCTTGCGCCGACGATGAGAGGACAAGCGCGAGGCCCATGGCCAAGGTGGTGCGGTTCAACAGTGTCATGTGCGGCTCCGGTGTTGTGGGGGTGGCGCAGGAAAGATGATAAAGGCTGTGGATCAAGGTGCGCTGCCGATCCATGCGAGGGCCGCTTCCATCGCGGTATCGCGGCTGGCGCGCAATGCCTGGGCGGTCGGCGCGCTGGGCGTGTCGGGGATCACGCCGACCCCTTCGATGCGGCGGCCGTTGGGATCGACGAAATCGGCGGTCGGATACAGCAGATAGTCGCCCGACGGCAGCGGAATACTGGCCGAAGGCAGTGCCATGCCGGCGCTGGTGTCGCCGAAGATGCGGGCCCGGCCCAGCGCCTGCATGCCGCCGGCGAAGATATCGGAGCAGCTCACCGAGCCGCGATCGGTGAGGATTGCAAGCGGGCCGGAGAAGCGGCGGATGTCGTTGCCGTCGTTGTCGACCACGCGCGGCAGCGCAGTGAGTTTGAGATCGCCGCCGCTGGTGATCATGGTGCCCAGCGACACGGGCTTGTCGACGAACAGGCCGCCGATGGCGCCCAGCGAGGCGATCAGGCCGCCGCTGTTGCCGCGCAGGTCGATTACCACGCCGCGGCAGTCGCCATCTTTGCGCAGTGCCTGCATCAGCTGGTCGTAGGCCGGCATCGCCCATTGGCTGTATTCCACCTGCAGTACGCAGCCGCCGCCGGCGAGCGGCATCCGGTGCGATGCGAAGCGCAGCGGCAGCGGCGGCAGGTTGGGCAACAGCACGGTCTGCATCTGCGCATTCTCGGTGGCAGTCAGCGCGACGGTGCGCATCTTGCCGCCGCTGTCCCGCAGCGTGAGATCAAGTTTGGTGCCCGGTGCGATCGCGCCAACCATGCCATTGGCGATCAGCTGCAGCATGGTCATGCCGCGCGGTTTCAGCGGTTCGCCGGACTTGTCCGCAAATACTTTGGTGAGATCGAAGTCGCCGATGTTCTCGATCGTCCAGCCCGGCTGTACACCGGCAGCTGCTGCCGCGAAGCCGGGCACCACGCGTTCGACCATCATGCTTCGATCAAGCACCACCAGACGCAATCCCAGGTCCGCAGTGCCGGTCTTGGGCGCCTCGCCTGCCTTGGGGAAAGCATCGGCGGGAATCAGCTCCAGATGCGATGCCTTGAGCGCGTCGAGCAGTTCGCCGATCTCGCGTCGCAGGGCATCCAGGTCCTTCGCGCCTTCGATATCGGGCTGATGTTCTGCTTTCAGCGCGGTCCAGTCCAAGCCTTCATGCTTGCCGTTGAAGCCGCTGTTCTGCAGCCGCTCCCACACCAAGGCGAAGGTTTCTTTCGCATGCAGACTGTCGGCGCTTGCGTGAAGCGGAGCGAGCGAAAGAGAGAGCGCCAACAGCGATGTCGCAACAAGCTTCATGATCGAATATTTCCTGAAAAGAAAAAGACGGCGGCTGCGGATGTCTGTCCGCATCGCTTGTGTCCAGGACGAGCGGCGCCGAAGAATGTGACCGGAGGCGGAGCGACAAGCGTTTTGGCTGCATGGGCGAGGCGCATGCCCTGCAGGCAGGATGTGGAGCATGTGGGTCTGGGAACATGCGAATCGATGGTACACAGGAGCGTGGCGTTTCAGCCGGTGCATGGCGTGTCGCATGGCGGCATCCTCTGATGGCATGCAAGCGGCCGCATGGGCCAGAAGTCCTGTCCGATTGACGCCGGGTGGATGCGGTCACAGACTGCGCCATGACTATGATCACGCGCTATCCCGAAGATCACATGCGGTCACGCATGCGGATGACGATGTCATTCCATCCGCCGCATGCTGCGCGGCCCAACGCCTTTGGCTTTGTCACGGACCCATTATGCTGATTCATTGGACGTTCGATCCCATTCTGTTTTCGGCGGGGCCATTGACGGTGCGTTGGTACGGTCTGCTGTTCGTCGGTGCGTTTCTGGTCGGCCAATGGATGCTCGGCCGCATTTTCGCCGTCGAGGGCGTGCCGCGGGAAAACGCGGAGCGCTTGATGATGTATCTGCTTCTGGGCGCGGTCATCGGCGCGCGGCTGGTGCACTGTCTGTTTTATGAGCCGGAGTATTACCTTTCGCATCCACTGGCCATTCTGCGAATCTGGGAAGGCGGGTTGGCGAGTCATGGCGGCACGCTCGGCATGCTGCTGGCGCTGTGGCTCGGCGCGCGCACAGCTCGGCCCAAGCTGCCCTTTCTATGGTTGGTCGACCGGGTTTCGATTCCCGCGGCGCTCGGTGCGATGTTCGTGCGTATCGCGAATTTCCTGAACTCCGAGATCGTCGGCATTCCCACCTCGGGCGAATGGGGTGTGGTGTTCGAATCCGTTGATGCGCTGCCGCGCCATCCGGCGCAGCTGTACGAGGCGTTCGCCTACGGTCTGATCTTTCTTGTGCTGCGGGCGGTCTATCGCCGCACGGCCAAGCGCACGCCGGAGGGGCTGCTGTTCGGCCTGCTGATGGTGCTGGTATTTTCCGCGCGCATCGTCATCGAGTTTTTCAAAACACCGCAGGCCGCGTATGAAGCCGGCCAGATGTTCAGCGTCGGCCAGTATCTGAGCGTGCCGTTCGTGGTGTTGGGTGCGGCCATGATGCTGAGGGCCTGGCGGAGGTCCGCAGGCGGTTGAGCGAATCGATTTGGCGGAAAGGCAAGATATTTGTTGGTCTCGGCTTTCTTAGTAGCGATGCAATTCGCAACCCGCAAAAGGAAACCTTTCGATAGCCGGTCGCGACTTCCGTCGCTCCTACAGAGAAACTTCGTTTGGCCTGATTATTCCAGCTCGCGGTGATGCGTTGCGACATCGCGCCAGCCGTGCGCGCGCGCATGCGCGGCGAGGGTTTCGGCCAGATACACCGAACGGTGTTTGCCGCCGGTGCAGCCAAAGGCGACGGTGATGTAACTACGTGTATCCGCCTGGATCCGCGGCATCCACGTGTCGAGAAACGCGGTGATCTGCGCGACGTACTCATTTACGTCGCTCTGGGTATCCAGGTATTCGCGGACTTCGCGATCGCGGCCGGACAGCGGGCGCAGTCGCGCGTCCCAGTGCGGGTTGGGCAGGCAGCGCGCGTCGAATACGAAATCGGCATCGGCGGGAACACCGCGTCGATAGGCGAAGGACTCGAACAGCAGGGACACCGGGCGGTCGGCGCTGAGGTTGAGATCGGCGATCACCCGGCGCCGCATCTGATGCACGTTGAGCGCGCTGGTGTCGATCACGATATCGGCCTGTGCGCGCAGCGGTTTGAGGATGCGGCGTTCCAGGGCAATCGCATCCGCCAAGGTCAGGCCCAGGTGGCTCAGCGGATGGCGGCGGCGGGTTTCGGCATAACGCTTCAGCAGGACATCATCGCTGGCGTCGAAAAACACCAGTTTCGGATCCGGACCCAGCGCGCCGGCCTGCGACAGCCACGAGGGCAGTTTCGACAGATCGGTATTGCGGTTGCGCACATCGATGCCTACCGCCAGCTTCGGCGGCAGATCGTTCTTGCCGGTCGCGCCGCGCACGAATTCGGGCAGCAGATCGGCCGGCAGATTATCAACGCAGTAGAAATCGAGATCCTCGAAGGTGTGCAGCGCGATGGATTTGCCGCTGCCCGACATCCCGCTGACGATGATCAGACTGGAGTCCTGCGGGTTCGCTGGTGCGGTCGGCTCGCTCACGTTGCTGCGCTCATGCTGCGGGGGTCATATTGCGATGCTGTAGCTGCGATGCTGATGTTTCAGTGCTCATGACGCGGCACGTTCGAGAAAATGCGAATGCCGCGCCATGAATGCCGCAGCCGGATCGACGCCCTTGATCCGCAGGATATGCGCGCGGGCCGCGGCTTCTGTGAGCACCGCGAGATTGCGGCCGGCCATCACCGGCAGGGTGATCATGGGCACATCCAGATCGAGCAGGCGTTTCGAGCCCAGGTCGCCGACCAGCCGTTCATAGCCGTCGGTTTGCGATGGCGCCTGCTGCTGGGGACGCGCAAGGTGCACGATCAGGCGCAGATATTTGTTCCGCTTCACTGCAGTATCGCCGAACATGTTGCGCACGTTGAGGATGCCCAGACCGCGCACTTCCAGCAGATCCTGCAGCAGATCGGGACACGCGCCATCCAGCACATCGGGCGCGATCTGGGTGAATTCGGGCGCGTCGTCGGCGACCAGTCGATGGCCGCGCGTCACCAGCTCCAGCGCCAGTTCGCTTTTGCCCGCGCCCGAATCGCCGGTAATGAGTACGCCGATCGAATAGATCTCCATGAACACGCCGTGCACCGTCAGCCGCGGCGCGAGTTTGCGTGCGAGATGGTATTGAAGATGGTTGAACAGTTCGTGCCCGCGTCGCGGCGATGTCCACAGCGGCGTGTCGGAGACTTCGGCGGCGGCACGAAGATCCTCCGGACAGGGCTGGCCTTTGCTGATCACCATCGCCAGCGGGCGGAACTGGATGATCTTTTCGATGGTCTCGCTGCGTTGGGCCGGCTCCAGCGCATCGAGCCACGCCAATTCCTCGGTGCCGAGGATCTGCACTTTGTTCGGGTAGATGATGTTGAGATAGCCGGCGAGCGACGGCCTCCGGGCGACGGTGTCCACGGCTTCGAGCACGCGCTGCTCGCCGCGTTCGCCGGCGATCCAGTGCAGCGCCAGGCGTTCTTGCTGCTGATCGAACAGTTCGCGGGCGCGGATGCTGGCGTTCATGGGGAGCGAAGCGAAAGAGTGGGGGAGGGTGCGCCGACGCGCGGCGTGGCCGCGTCGTCGGCTGCGATCGGGCCGGTCAGCCCAGATCGACGTTGTGGACGAGACTTTCGCCGCGATGATGATCGACCATCTTTTCCTTGTGCTTGATCAGCAGCCGGTCGAGTTTGTCGGTGAGCAGGTCGATGGCGGCGTACATGTCCTGGCCATTGGCGTCGGCGTGCAGGGTACGGCCGGAGATGTGGACCGTGGCCTCGGCGCGGTGATCGGGTCGGTCGATGCTCAGCTGGGTGCGGACCACATCCATCGGATGTTCGAAATGTCGGCCGAGACGCGAGAGTTTGGTTTCGACGTAGTCGCGCAGGGCGGGGGTGACTTCGATCTGGTGGCCGTGGGTTTCGATACGCATCGACGATCTCCTCTGGTTGCCGGGCCTGGGTTGCACACCGCGATATCGGGCCCGGCCTGCCGACATCGTCGTGTCGGTTCCTCCTGGATCGGAAGTCCCGTACAGAGGGATGTTGGTGCTGGATGCCTGCGCACAAGGCCGGCATCGCGCGGACTACCCTCTCATCGACAGAGTACCCCAGCGCAGTAGGGAAGCAAGCGCGCAGGGCGACACTGTGCACAGACCGCCGCGGACGACGAATGTTCATACGGCGTGCGCTTGCAAAGACGCGCTCAGGCCGCATTTCGACTGCGGTTCAGGCCATCCGGACGCGTTCGTGGGACGCCGGGATATTCATCGCTTCGCGATATTTGGCGACAGTGCGGCGGGCCACCGGCACGCCGGAAGCTTTGAGCGTATCGGCCAGTTTTGCATCCGACAGCGGCTTGCGCGGGTTCTCGGCTTCGATCAGCCGTTTGATCATCGACTGGATCGCAGTGCTGGAGGCTTCGCCGCCGCCTTCGGTGCCGATGCCAGAGGCGAAAAAGCTGCGCAGCGACAGCGTGCCGCGCGGCGTGACCGCGTACTTGCGCGCGATTGCACGCGAGACGGTGGACTCGTGCAGACCGACTTCCGCGGCGACTTCGCGCAGGGTGAG
>JANOXT010000095.1:0-12493 GCA_031418555.1 Lysobacterales bacterium
CCTCAACTGGTCCATCTGGGCCGAAGGCGGCATGCGCCTGGATGAGCAGACCGCGCTGTTTTTCGAGCGCAATCTGGGCATCCGGCCGCTGCAGCGGGAGGTCGGTATCCAGGCGTTCCTGCTGGGCCTGCAGAGCGACCTGTCGCATCTGGCGGTGCTGCAGGGCGTGAAGGACAAGGTCAAACGCGTGTGGGGCATCGGCGTGGACGATGTGTCCGTTGCGCCGCCTGCGGCCGCTGTCGCGCCTGCCAACGCCAGTGCAATGCCTGCCGTTGCCGGTGCAGCAAGCGATCTGACGATGACGGTCCAGGATGCGCTGTCGCGGATCGTGATGGAGTTTCTCAAGATCGATGCCGACGACATCGATCTTGACGCGGTGCTGCTGGATCTGGGCTTCGATTCGATCGGCCTCACATCGTTCAGCAATGTGGTCAACGAAAAGTACGGCCTGGACATCACTCCTGTCCTGTTTTTCGAATACCCCAATATCCGCGAGATCGCCAAACATCTGGCTGAGGATTTCCGCGACAACATGCTTCATGTACATGCGCAGACAGGGGCGCCGTCGGCGGACGTGCGAGTTGAAGCTGCCGGCTCGAATCAAACGGCCACGGATCAGCCGTCTCTGGTGTTCAAGAATAAATTAGCGATATCGGCTGCATCGCAGCCGTTACCGACACAAACTGGCCGCTTCTCGGCGGCTCACCGTTTCATCGAACGGCCAATCGCTATCGTCGGTATGAGCGGCGTGATGCCGCAGGCGGATACGCTGGACGAATACTGGGACAAGCTTAGCAAGGCCGAAAACAACATGGTCACGCTCATTCCGCCGGATCGTTGGGATTGGGAAGCGTATTACGGCGATCCGATGGCGGAGAAGAACAAGACGCTGTCGAAGTGGGGCGGCTTCATGCGCGAGGTCGACAAGTTCGATCCATTGTTCTGGGGAATTTCGCCGCGCGAAGCGGAAATGATGGACCCGCAGCAGAGGATCTTCCTGGAGTCGGTCTGGGGCGCGATCGAGGATTCAGGCCACCGGGTGTCGGACCTGGCGGGGACCAAAACCGGTCTGTTTGTCGGGGCTGCGACCCGCGATTACATCGACCTGATGGCAATGAATCAGGCCGAACTCGACGGTTACTCCGCGTCAGGTACGTCGCACGCCATTCTCGTCAACCGCGTATCGTTCCTGCTCAACCTCCATGGACCCAGCGCGCCGCTGGATACTGCGTGCTCAAGCTCGCTGGTGGCCCTGCATCGCGCGATCGAATCGATCCATACCGGCAGCTGCGACATGGCGATCGTTGGCGGCGTACAGGTGATGCTCACGCCAGCGGGCCATATCTCCTTCGGCGCGGCGGGCATGCTGGCCGACGACGGCAAGTGCAAGACCTTCGATTCCCGCGCGAACGGCTACGTCCGTGGCGAAGGTTCCGGTGCCATCCTGATCAAGCCGCTGGAAAACGCGATTGCCGACGGCGACCATATCTATGCGGTCGTGAAGTCCACCGCCGAGAACCATGGTGGCAAGGCAACGATGCTGACCGCGCCCAACCCGAACGCGCAGGCCGATCTGCTTGTCGAAGCCTACGAAAAGGCGGAGATCGATCCTCGCAGCGTCGGTTATCTTGAGTGCCATGGCACCGGTACCGGCTTGGGCGATCCTATCGAGATCCAGTCCATGAAGAAGGCGTTCTCGGAGCTGTACCGCAAGCATCAACTCCCGCCCGCCGTAAAGCCGCACATCGGGCTCACCTCCGCCAAGACCAACATTGGCCATCTGGAAACCGCAGCCGGCATCGCCGGTATCCTGAAAGTATTGCTGTCCATCAAACACAAACAGATTCCCGCGCTGCTGCACTTCGAGAAGCTGAATCCCTACATCAATCTCGACAACACGCCTTTCTATCCGGTGGAGAAGACCAAGGATTGGGAGCCGGCAGTTGACGAACAAGGGCGTTCGTATCCGCGCCGCGCCGGCATCAGCTCTTTCGGTTTCGGTGGCGCCAATGTGCATGTCGTGCTGGAGGAATACATTGCAAACGACACTGCGTCGCGCGCGCGTCCAAACGGCCCATATCCCATCGTGCTCTCGGCCAAGAACGCCGACCGTCTGCTCGCCAACGCCGCACGCCTGCTGGCGCATCTGCGCAACCACCCGGAGGAAGACGTCGCCGACATTGCTTACACGCTACAGGTCGGCCGCGACGTCATGCCCGAGCGCATGGCCCTGATCGTGACAAGCGTGCAGGAGCTGATCGAACGGCTGCAAGCCTATGTCGACGGCGATGCCGCGACGGCCGGCGTGCGCCTGTCCAGCGTGCGCCGCAAGGCGGACATCGTCACCACCGACGCCGCAACCCTCGGACAGTGGCTGCACGAGGGCGATCTGACGGCGCTCCTCGATGTCTGGCTCAAGGGACAGGAGCCAGATTGGAAATCGCTGTACACCGGTTACTCGATGCGCCGCTGCGCGCTGCCGACGTACGCTTTCGCGCGCGAACGCTATTGGTTCAGCATTGACACCGATAAGCAGAAGGCGGGCAGCCAGGCTGTCATGCATCCGCTGCTGCATCGCAACGTCTCGGTGTTCGGGCGGCAGTCGTTCGCATCGGACAACGCGCTGCTCGAGAAATCGCTGCGCGGGACGGCTCTTCGGCCCGAAGCTGGACTGCCGGACCTGCTGCCGGTCGAAATGGTACGGCTGGCGGTGCGGGAATCCTTCGGCGACCGTGGGCATAAGGCACGCATCGAATTGCATTCTCTGGCGTGGGCGGGCTTAGAGCCCACGACACAGGGCGGTACCGTTTCCGCAGATCTATATGCGACCGGCGACAGCGGCTTCGACTTCGAGGTGAGGACTGCGGGCGCGGACAGCGAGTCGATGCTGTGCGAAGGCGCCGGCAATTACGCGGCGAACGAAGATCAGGACCGCATCGATTTGTCCCAACTACGCACGTTGTTCCGTGGCGAAGTTCACGACGCCACGCACTTCTATGGTGCCTTGGTCGATGCAGGCATGGTCCGCGACCGCCTGCCGGATGGCGCTGTCGCCTGTCTTCGCGGCGAGCGACAGCGGTTGCTCGAATTTCGCTTGCCGCCGCAGCCGGATGGCGCAGCCGATGCGGTCGATGCGCTGGACACCTTTACGTTGCTCTCGCTCTCGCACCTGGCCTGTCTCGATCAGCTCGCCGGCGACGGAGTTTCACCGGCGGCAACGACCCTGCTCGCACTGGAACGCATCGCGTTCGCCCCGGTCGGTGCCCGTGAAGGCGCGGCCCGTGAAGGCGCGATATGGGTTCGGTCGGCACGCGGCGGTGGCCGCCACGACGGACGTGTCGTGATCGATATCGACGTGATCGATGCCGAAGGTCGCGTGCTCATCAAGATCAAGGGCCTGACGATCGGCTACCCGGTGACGCCGGACTCCGAACGCGTGCACGACGAGGAGTTCGCCTCGATGCTCGAATCGCTCTACGCCCCAGATCGCACCCCGGCGTCCAACCACATGGCGCAGCCTATTGCGAACCTGGAATTCGAGGATGCTCTCGACGCGATCTACGAGGCGGGCGCGACCTGATGGGCATCCCATCTTCGCCACCAAAGTCAGGGCGTGATGCGCCTTGCCACGACCGCAATTGCGGCACGCAGGCATCGATCCTGTCGTCCGTGCTGGAATTCGATATAGCGTTCGACACAAAAATTGCGCGAGCAGACAGAGCCTGCGAAACCCAAGTCGAAAACTCGGTTCGTCAAACTGATCTTCGGCATGATAATGCTGGACGGAAAAATCGGCTGATCCACCCGCGTTGCGGGTCTTCGAACATGGAGCGTTGAATGAAGAGTCTGGCGACACTCATCGAAGGCTGGGCCGATTGCGCCGAGCGCACAGCGATTGTCTGTGACGGCACGACGCTCGACTATGCTCAGTTACACGCGAGGATTTGTCACTGGCGGAAACAATTGCAGGTGACGGCCATCGCCCCGGGCGCATGCATTGCACTGCGCGGGCAGGTCTCCGGTGACATGATCGGGCTGTTGTTCGCGCTGGTTGAAAACGCGAATATCGTGGTGCCTTTCCTGTCCGCTAGCGGCTTCGAAGTAGATGACGCGCTCGCGACCGCATGCGTCGATGGCGTTTTCGAATTTTCGAATGACGGCAGCAGTCGGTACGCGCGCTGCGATCATGGACAGCGTCACCCGCTGCTGGATTGCCTGCGCGGCGAACCCAAGGAAGCCGGACTGATCCTGTTCACTTCCGGGTCGACCGGCAAGAACAAGGCCTCGGTGCATCGTTTCTCGCGGCTGATCACGAATGTCTTGCAGAAACCTGGGGCTGCCTATCGCACCCTGATTTTCCTGATGTTCGACCATATCGGCGGCGTCAACACGTTGCTGCATGTGCTGTGCAACCGCGGCACCGCAGTGTTTGTCACGGATCGCTCAGTCGCCACGGTGTGTCATGCGATCGAGTCGCAACGCGTTCAGCTGCTGCCGACAACGCCGACCTTCCTCAACATGTTGCTTATTTCGGATCAGCGCCAAGCCTATGATCTGTCCTCGCTGGAGCTGATCACCTACGGCACCGAGCCGATGTCGCTGGCGACGCTCAAGGCCTTGAACCTGGCCTTGCCTGGCGTGCGCTGCAAACAGACTTATGGGCTCACCGAGGTCGGCATACTGCCGACTCGATCAGAAGACGCGAGTTCGACTTGGATGAAGGTCGGTGGCGAGCGCCATGAGATCCGGATCGTCGACGGCATCCTCTGGATCCGGACTGACGCAGCGATGATCGGCTATCTGAATGCGCCATCTCCTTTCGACCAGGACGGGTGGCTCAACACCGGCGACAAGGTCGAAGAGCGCGATGGTTACCTTCGCATACTCGGGCGCGAGTCGGAAATCATCAACGTGGGTGGTGAGAAGGTCTACCCGAGCGAGATCGAGGACCTCATCCTGCAGGTGGAAAACATCAGCGATGTCGTCGTCAGCGGCAAGGCAAGCGCGCTTACCGGCCAACTGGTTTTCGCGACGGTACAGCTGATCGTGCCCGAGCCGACGGCACAGGTGGAGCGGCGCGTGCGCGCGCATTGCCAAGAGTATCTGCCGCCGTTCAAGGTGCCAGTTGGGGTAAAGGTTAGCGAAGACCCCATGTTTGGCGCGCGCTTCAAGAAGATTCGTCGTCCGGCACCCGCAGCGCAGGGCGATGTCATTAATGTCAAAAAGGAGCAAGAAAGTGGCAACTGAGAAGCAAGTGGTCATCATCAGCGGCGGCAGCCGCGGACTGGGGCAGGCCTTGGTGCAAGATCGGCTTGACGCGGGCGATATCGTCGCCACCTTCAGCCGTTCCAGCAACAGCTTCATCGATCAGCTGCGTAACGCCGATCCGCAGGGCGAACGTTTCCATTGGGAAGCGATCGAGGGGACCGACCTCGACGGGGTGAGGACCTTCGGCATGAATGTCATGCGCCGCTACAAGCGCATCGATGCCTTGATCAACAATGCCGGCGTCGGCGTCGAGGGCTTGCTGACAATGACCTCGGAGCGCGACATCCATCTGGCGCTGACCTTGAATCTGGAGTCGGTGATCGTGCTGACGCGCACCTGCCTCAAGGGTATGATCGCGCATCGGCACGGAAGCATCATCAATATCTCTTCGGTCAACGCCCTGCGCGGTCACAAGGGCCTGTCGGTCTACAGCGCCACCAAGGCGGCGCTGCTGGGGTTCACGCGCAGCCTGGCGAGCGAAGTCGGGCCGCAAGGCGTCACCGTTAATGCGATCGCCCCCGGCTTTTTTGAAAGCGAGATGGTCGGCCACCTGACCGATGCCCAGCGTGCCCGCATCATCAACCGGACACCGATGCGCGCCATGTGCACCACTCAGGACATCGTCGACAGCGCCCGTTTCCTGCTGTCGACGCGCGCCATCACCGGTCAGGCCCTCTCGGTCGATGGCGGTTTCTCGTGCTAACGCCCAGCCCCATCGCTGGCCCCTCTGTTCAACCCGATTCCAGGAACACCATGAGCGAACACCAGCAGACCATCTATGACACCCTCCGTCGCGTTGCTGAGGAGGAGGGCCTACACATCGGCGCGATTAGTGATTCCAGTGCGCTGATCGATAATCTCGGATTCCGCTCGCTGCATCTCGCCCGCATTCTCGCGATACTGGAAATTGAGTTTTCCTATGACCCATTTGCGAGCGGTGATATACCGATCACCGGCCTGCGCACGGTCGGTGATCTTTGTGCCGCCTACGAGCGATGATCAAGCAAATTTTATGGAGGCAATCGATTCCCGTGCCAACCACGTTGCGTGGAGGGTTCGATGGTATCCATTGCAGCAGGATTCGGAATGGAAAAGCAGCATAGCGACATTGCAATCATCGGAATGGCCGGGAGATTTCCCGGCTCGACCTCGACGCATGAATTCTGGACCAATCTGTGCGCCGGTCGCTCCGGTATCACCGCACTGTCTGACGAAGAACTGTTGGCCCATGGGGTATCGGCCGAAGCGCTGGCTGATCCGAATTATGTGAAAGTAGCGCCGCTGCTCGCGGACCACGACTGTTTCGACGCGGAGTTTTTCTGGGTTCCGCCGCGCGATGCGGAAATCATGGATCCGCAGCATCGGTTGTTGCTCGAATGCGCGTGGTCGGCCATGGAGGATGCTGGCTATCCACCCGACACCCAACCCGGCCGGGTCGGCGTATTTGCCGGATCCGGCGGCATCGTTTCCAGCCATCTGTTGTCGTGCACCGAGCACTACGCCGATGTTATCGGCAAGACCGGGGGCAGTTGGCATGTCGGCAACGACAAGGACTTCGTTCCGACGCGCTTGTCCTACAAACTGAATCTGCGCGGCCCGAGCATCGCTGTGCAGACCGCATGCTCGACCTCGCTGGTTGCGGTGCATCTGGCTTGCCAGAGCATCCGCTCGGGCGAGTGCGGAATGGCCCTGGCCGGTGCGGTCAGCGTGCGCACGCCGCACCGGGCGGGTTATTTGTACGAGAGCGGCAATATCCTTTCCGCCGACGGTCAGGTCCGCGCCTTCGATGCGAACGCGCGAGGCGTCGTATTCGGCAGCGGTGTCGGCATGGTCTTGCTCAAGCCCCTGCAACAGGCGCTAGCCGACGGCGATTGCATTCATGCTGTGATCAAGGGATCGGCCATCAATAACGACGGTGGTCAGAAGATGAGTTTCCTGGCCACAAAAGTCGAAGGCCAGCTCGACTGTATGCGTGCTGCGCTGGACAGCGCCGGCGTGTCTGCCGACAGCCTGGGCTATATCGAGGCGCATGGCACGGGTACGGCGATGGGCGATCCAATCGAGGTCCTTGCGCTCAGCCGGTTGTTTCGCAGCGAGACCCAGCGCCGCCAGTTCTGCGCAATCGGATCGGTCAAGAACAACATCGGACATCTTGATATCGCAGCCGGCATGGCCAGTCTGATAAAGGTCGCGATGTGTCTGAAATTCCAGCGGATTCCGCCGTGTGTCAATTTCACCACGCCGAATCCCAAGATAGATTTCGAGAGCAGCCCATTCCACGTCAACACCGATTCGATCGAATGGCCGCAGGCCGCCACGCCGCGACGTGCCGCGATCAACTGTCTCGGCATCGGCGGCACCAATGCCTTCATGGTGCTGGAAGAACCGCCGCAGCGGCCGCTGCCGCTCCGCGCGACGGCGATGCCTCGCATCGTGGTGCTGTCGGCGAAGACCGAAGCCGCGCTTTGGCGCAAGGTGACTGATCTCGTCACCTGGCTCGATGCCGGCAAGGGCGAACATCTCGACGATATTGCCTTTACGCTTGCCGCGGGCCGCAGTGTGTTTACACATCGCTGCGTGCTGGTGGTGAGCGATGTCAATGATCTGGTCGCCAAGCTCGAGCGCTTGAACCGGCATCGGCGCGCGCCGGACTGCTTTGTCGGCAACGACGTCGAGCATTCCGGCAATGCCACGCCGGGCCTCGCCGAGTTCGCACATTCTCTGGTACACCAGGTTCTCGGCGGCTTGCCGGCCGAAGAAATGCGCAGCAAGCTGCTCGCGCTCGCAGATCTATACTGCCGCGGGGCGACGCTGTCGCTTGATGCGTTGTTTGCGGGATCAGGAGCGCAGCGCATTGCCCTGCCTACTTATGCCTTTGAAAAAAGACGCTTCGCGATACCGGAGCGGCCCGAGGGCGCCCGACCAGAACCAATCGCAGCGACGGCACCATCGGTCTTGCATCCTTTGGTGCACGCCAACGTGTCCGATGTATCGGGTCTGATCTTCACGTCCACGTTCGACGGTGAGGAATTCTTCCTGCGCGACCATATGGTGCTTGAACACCGCGTGCTGCCCGGCGTGGCCTATGTCGAAATGGTGCGCGCCGCCGCGGCGCTGGCGCTGTCGAGCGACCGGACGCGAACGCTTGAATTCAAGGATCACGCCTGGATCAAGCCGGTGGTGGTCGACGATACGTTCGCGGTGATGGTGCTGCTGCACGACAACGGCGAAGACGAGGACGGCGGACGCTGGCTCGAATATGAGATTCTCTCCAATGGCGGAGGCGGCGAAACGCCCCACGCCCGCGGAACGGTCCGCTGCAGTGCGGAGGCCATCGACGCCGAGCCGCTGGATTTCGCTGCCGCCACTGACGCCGTCGAGGGCGCGAACCGCGATCGCGATGCGCTGTACGCCCGTTTCGAGGCGCTGGGTTTGCGCTATGGGCCGACAATGCAGGGCATCAGCGACCTGCGCAGCGACGGCGACGAAGTGATCGCGCGTCTGCAATTGCCGGGCGCAGCGGATCCGCGCTTCGGCCTGCACCCCGCGATGATGGATGCGGCGATGCAGTGCACGATCTGTCTGCTTGCGGGCTTGGACGGCGAAGGCGGCGCTGCGGTGATGCCGTTCGCTTTTGACGACATGATCGTCCACGGCGGCACCACCGACGACATGTGGGTCTGGGTCCGCCGCGCACCGGGCGCGCCCATCGCGGGCATGCCGTCGCTGGATATCGATCTGCTCGACGACCAAGGCCTGCCGCGGGTGAGCATCCGCGGTCTGGTCTCGCGCACGGTCGCGGCCGCGCCTGGAGTTGCCTCGCCCGTCACTGCGCCGGCGGCGCTCGCGAGGCCAGCCGCGACCCCGGCGTTCAGACCTGCACTGCACGCCCTGGTCCCGATCTGGAATCCGGTCCGCTTCGGACGAGATGCGGTGACGCCGGTTCCGGGCGAACGCTGCCTGCTGCTCGGCGGAGACGAGGCACTGTTCGCCTGGCTGCGTGCGGCTCCGATCGAACTGCGACATCAGCCCATCGTTGCCGGCGATACGGTCGAACGGATCGAGCGCCTGCTGTCCGATCGCGAATTCGAACATCTGCTGTGGTTCGCCCCCGACGCGGACGTCGACGACGCCGCCGCGATCGTCCCCAGCCAGGATGCGGGCGTGATCTCGTTGTTCCGCATCCTCAAATCCCTGAGTCGGCTTGACTGGTTTGAGCGCGAACTCAAGTTCACGGTCGTCACCCGCCGCGCGCTGCAGGTCTTCGACGACGAACGGGTGTCGCCGCATCATGCCAGCGTGCACGGAATGGTCGGCAGCGTCGCCAAGGAGCTGCCGCTGTGGCGCTTCCGGCTGCTCGACATCGAATCGACCCACGATCTCGACCCGTGCGAAATCCTCGCCTTGCCCTGGGACGAGCAGGGCAGGGGGCTGGCGTTCCGCTGCGAAGAATGGTTCCGCCAGGAATTTGCCGATGTCGGCCGCATGCCGTCCTCGCGTGCGGCCTACCGTCAAAAGGGCGTTTACGTCGTGATCGGCGGCGCCGGCGGGCTAGGCGAAGTCTGGACGCGGCACATGGTCGCGCACTATGACGCCGAGGTGATCTGGGTCGGCCGCCGGCCGCAGGATGCCGACATCGAAGCGAAGCTCGTTGCGAGCGCGGGCCTGGGCCGACAACCGCACTATTTTTCTGCGGACGCCACCGATGCGGCGGCGCTGGCAACAGCGGTCGCCGCCATCCGCGAGCGCTTCCCGCGGATCGATGGCGTGGTCCATTCCGCGTTGGTCCTGCAGGATCAGACAGTGCGTGCGATGGACGAGGCCGTATTCCGCCAGAGCCTCGCGGCCAAGGTCGACGTCAGCGTCAATATCGAGCGCGCATTCTCCGGCCAGGATCTCGATTTCGTGCTGTTCTTCTCGTCGGTGTCGTCGTTCCACCGCGACGCCGGTCAGTCGAACTACTGCGCCGGCTGCACCTTCAAGGACAGCTTCGCGCAGGCCATGCGCTCACGTCATCCGTACCCGGTCAAGATCGTCAACTGGGGCTATTGGGGCAGCGTCGGCGTCGTCACCGACGCGTTCTATCGCAAGCGCATGGAAATCCGGGGGATCGGCTCGATCGAGCCGGACGAAGCCATGCTGGAGCTGGAAGCCTTCGTCGCCTCGGACATGGATCAGCTCGCGCTGATCAAAGTGATCTCCCAACGCGCGCTCGACGACCTGTGGGTATCGGAGGAGCTCCGCTATTACCAGGATCACGACGCATCGAGTGGGTACGGCGGCGAAGCGGTGATCGCATCATGAATCGAACGCATATGAACGCATTGTCGCGTGCGCGCGAAACGGGCTGTCGCCTACACCTGCTACAGGCGCGATCGATGAAGTCGGTGGCGATGCAGTCGGTGAGTATTTCCCTGCTGGCACTAGGGGTGGCCTTCGGTGCCTGTGCGCAGACGCAGAAGACCGAGCCTGCGCCCGATCCGGGCAGCGATTTCCTCGAAGGCGTCGTTATCGATCCGCCCGCCGAGACGCAGGCGGGCGCAGCTGACGCGCGCGGCGACGAGATCTCCGACGGGTTGCCGGCGGAGCAGGGCAGCGACGAGACCGTCAACCGTGAGGGTCTCGAAATCGACATCGATCCGAACATGGACGACGATCTGGACAATGTCCAGGGCGCGCCGGCACCGCGCGCCGATGGCGAGCCTTCGCTGGATGGTCCCGATCTTGTTGGTCAGGAGCCCGACGGACCGGTATCGACGAGTGAGGACGGCGAGGAACCGACCGGACGCACAGCTAACGATGACAGCATGCTCGCGGCCTGGCTGGAGCCGCTGCGCATCAGCCTGAAGCACGAAACTTCGTACAAGTTCGCCTCGCCAAAACGGCTGGTGAACAACCGGTCGTCTGTCCGGCTGGAATATTCGAAGCCCTTGACCAGCAATCTGTTTCTCCGCCTGGATACGAAGTTCAATCTGCACTGGAGCAACGATCACCGCGCCAAGGCAAAGGACGAGGATCTTTTTCGCGAACTGGTCACGCGCGAAGCCTATCTGCAGAGCAGCTTCGGCAACACCAGTGTCCGGGTCGGCTACCAGATTCTGCCGTGGGGCGTTTCGGAAGGCGGCGCGATCACGGATGAAGTCAGTCCGCGCAACAGCGCCGAGTTCTTCTTCACCTCGCTCGAGGAATCGCGGATAGGACAGCCGATGCTCACGATGGACCACTTCGGCGGCACGGGGCAGTGGACCGCGTTCTTCGTGCCACAGCCGGCCTACAACAAGTACCCGGACAGCGGCTCCGAGTACGACATCGCAGGCGCCTTCGAGAAGAACGAACCCGACGACAGCTGGGGAGGCACCGACACATACGAATACGGCCTGCGCTGGAAGCGCACGTTCGGCAAAAGCGACCTGAGCCTGATGGTGGCCTCGCTGATCGACAACGATTACCTGGTACGCAAGCAGCGCTTCCAGATGTACGGCTTCGCCGCGAACATCGCGAAGGAAAACTTCCTGTTCCGGGCGGAAATCGCGCTCAAACAGCCGCGCGCGTATTTCGCGCGTCAGCCCGGCAGCAGCGACCTGTCGATCGTCGAGAGCGACCAGTTCGACTCGAGCTTCGGCCTCGATTATTCACCGGGTGGGCGGACGCTGACCTACAGCGCCGAAGTCGTCTGGAGCCGTCTGCTTGACTGGCGCAACGAGATCGTGGGACGCGAGCGGGACAGATACTCGTTGGTGGGCTCGGTGAGCAACCGTTTCTTCAACGACGACCTGACTCTGAGTTGGCTCACTATTTATAACAAGCCGTACGCCAGCTTCCAGCACAAGTTCCTCAGTTCCTATCTGATCGACGACAACTCCACGGTCTATTTCGAATTGTTCTACCCTGACGAACGGGACGAACGTAGTGGGACCTGGCCGTATCGCGACCAGAAGCAGTTAGTCATCCGATATCAATATCAGTTCTAGCGACCGCGAGATGGATCACGCCATGCAGATGCCCGTTGAAGACGTATCGAAGAAAATCCTGTTGAAGCAGATCGACAAGCAGGACGCCATGCGCCTGTTCCAGTCGCTGGACAAGGACTCGCAGTTGCAGGTGCTGGCGCTCATCCGTCGTGCGGAAGGCATCACGCCGGCGCACGACGGCAAGGGCGCGGCGCGGGCCCTGAAAACGCTCGACCAGCGCGACCTCACCGACGAGCACCGCGCCTGGATCGCCG
>JANOXT010000096.1:0-12296 GCA_031418555.1 Lysobacterales bacterium
TTTGTCTGAGCCGGCGTATTCGCAGGAGCTGCTGTGTTGGTCGCGGCCGAAGGATTTGCAGGTGCTGGCGTGTTTGTCTGAGCCGGCGTGTTCGCAGGAGCGGGTGTATTCGTTGAGGCCGGAGAGTTTGCGGGTGCTTGAGCGTTTGTCGGAGTCTGTGTATTGGCAGGCGTTGTGGTGTTTGCCGGGGCCGGAGTATTCGTCGTTGCTGCTGTGTTTGCCGGTGCCGGAGTATTCGTGGATGCTGGGCTATTTGTCGCAGTCGGTGCATTCGCCGGGGTTGCGGTGTTTGCCGAGGCAGGGGTGTTCGTGGTCGCTGCAGTGTTTGCCGGTGCCGGAGTATTGGTCGATGCTGGTGCGTTTGCCGCAGCGGGAGTGCTGGACGGCGTTGTAGCGTTTGCCGATGCAGGGATATTCGCTGTCGCGGCAGTATTCGCGGGTGTTGTGGTATTCGTCGGCGCAGTAGCGTTCGCCGGTGTTGTCGTGGCTGCGGTGGCAGAGGTTGGTGCTGCTGCAGTGGTTGGTGTCGCTGCCGTGCTGGCTGCAGCTGGCGTTGCGGCAGCCGGTGTCCCGGCAGCCGGCGTTGTGTTGGCCCCCGGTGCTGTCGTTGTTGCGGCTGTCGGCGAGGGTGTTGTGGTTCGGTCAGTACGTGCTTCGGTGCTGCCCGGCGCCGCGTTTGTGTTTACTGCAGCCGCCGGTTTGTCTGCGCGAGGCTCTGTGTTGGCAGCCGTTGGAATGGATGTGGTGCTGGCGACAGGGCGATCCACCTTCGGCTCGCCGGGATTGACATTCGCTGCAGGTGCTGCAGCAGGCTTGTCGCCTTTGGCTTCGACTGCGGTGGCGTTTGTCGCTGCCGCGCCCGGCCGGTCCGCTTTCACTTCGGCAGGATTGGCGCTGGCAGCAGGCGTTGCGGGCTTGTCGCCTTTGGGTTCGACTGCGGTGGTGTTTGTCGCTGCAGCGCCCGGCCGATCCGCTTTCACTTCGGCGGGATTGGCGCTTGCAGCCGAGGCTGCAGGTTTATCGCCTTTCGCTTCCGCCGCAGTCGTGTTTGTCGCCGCGGCGGCAGGCTTGTCCGCTTTCGACTCTGTCGTAGCGGTGGTCGCTCCGGCGGCTGCGGTCTTTTCGGTTTTCGATTCAGTCGCGCCTGCTGCTGCGGTACCGCTCGGATTGGCCGTAGCCCGATCCGATTTGGCGCCCGGCTCGGTCGCTGCTGCAGTAGTCGCGGACTTTTCGATCTTGCTGCCACCCAATGTACTGTCGGCCGCGGTCGCTTTATCCGTCTTTGCGCCGGGCTCTGCCGCGTCGGCCGCTGGATTGGCGCCTTTCTCGATGCGGGTGCCGCCGCCGGTGCTAGCGTTGCCGCTGTTGTTGGCGTCGGTTGTCGTGTTTTCGTTGACGGCGATTTTGCCGACGGTAGAAGCCGCATCGATTTGCGGTGCGGCGCTTTTTTCCATCCGTGCGCCGCCGCCGGTTCCGCTGGTACTGCCGTCGGTGTTCTTGTTGTCTGCGTATGCGCTGGGATTTTGTGCACCGGTGCCGTCCTTGCTGCCGGTCGCGGCGGCGGTCTGGTCGCTTTTTTCGATACGCGTGCCGCCGCTGGTGCTGTTGCTGCTGCTTGCGCTGGTCTCTACCGACTTGCCGTCGCTACCCGCAGCCTTTGCGCCTGCAGCCATAGTGTCCGTCGGAGCTGCCGCGCTTTTCTCGATTCGGCTGCCGCCGCCGCTGCTGCTTGTGGTGCCGTCGCTGTTCTTGCTGTCGGTGGCCTGCGGTGCGTTCGCAGCGCCTGCTGGGTCGTTTCTTTCGACCCGTGCACCACCACCCGTGCTGCCTTGGCTGCCCGAATCGCTATCGGCATTGGCTTCGACGCGTGCCGTGATGCGCGTGCCGCCAGATGTGCTGCTGCTGTCGTTGTCGATTTCGCTGTCGAAGTATTGCGGCGCAGCGTCTTGTGCGCGCGACGTATGCACTGCGGCGGTACGATCATCCGCGTCCGGCCGCTGCGCCCGGCTGGTCTGGGCGTTCGTACTGACATACTCGCCATCGTCGTCGTATGGGTCGATGCTGCGCCGCCGGCTCAAAATGAGCTGGCGCTGCATCGCTGCCGGCAGTTTGCGCTCGTGAGGCATGAGCAGGATGGCCGGCCCGTTTGCGAAGTCTCCGCTTCCGATCGAACCGTCTTCGATGCCATTGCCGTCGGGCAGCGTGCCTGGATTGTTGAGCAATTCGAGACCAAACGAGGCGGCTTCGTTATCCGCTTCATCCTGTGCAATCTCGGATCGACGCCGGGCGTCGGCGTTGAGCAGGGACGGGGCGCCGTCCTTTGGAATGTCGCTGCGCATGGCGAGAATCCTGTTGTGTGGTGGACGATCGGCATTCGTCAGTTTCGCGCGGCAGGCCGAGAATTGTTAATTATTCGCTAAATACCGAGCAACCGTCATCATCCTAGCACGGCTGCGCATGAGGTAAATCACGTCGTGCGCCGGTATCGACCCTGCAGCTCCGCAGGATGCCTTGCGCCTACAATACGGCCTCAGCATGCAGGCATGTCTTCTTTAACGGATCCGGGTCGAACGTGGCTATCGAAATCGAACGCAAATTCCTTGTCCTCGACGACACTTGGCGGACACTGGCCAAACAGGTGATCCCGATGGCGCAGGGCTATCTGAACGATCGGGCCTCAATGGACAGCGGTGCGCAGCGGGTTTCGGTGCGGATACGGCTGGAAGGCGACGAAGCCCGGCTGAACATGAAATCGCGCGAGATCGGCCACACACGGCAGGAGTTCGATTATCCGATTCCTGTTGATGATGCCCGCGCGCTGCTGGACCTTTGCGTCGGCGGTCTGATCGACAAGCGCAGGCACTTGGTCGAACACGCCGGTCATCTTTGGGAGATCGACGAGTTTTTGGGCGAAAACACTGGCCTGGTGGTCGCGGAAATCGAACTCGATTCCGGCGATGAATGGTTCGAACGTCCCGCGTGGCTCGGGATGGAAGTGACCGACAGCGCCCGCTATTACAATCTCGCGTTGGCTTCGCGCCCGTATTCGCAATGGAGCGAAACGGAGAAGGCGGCCACTGATCTGGAGTCAGACCCATGCTTGTGATCGGCGTCGCCGGTACCGAACTCACCGCGCAAGAGCGCGATTGGCTGCAGCACGATGCCTGCGCCGGCGTGATCCTGTTCAAGCGAAATTTCGTCACCAAAGCGCAGGTGGCCGAGCTGTCGGCCGCGATCCGCGAGGCCGCGCCGCGCCCGCAGCTGATCTGCGTCGATCAGGAAGGCGGCCGTGTGCAGCGGTTCGAGAACGGCTACAGCGCACTGCCTCCATTGCAAGGTTTCGGCAAGCTTTACGCAGCCGATCCAGTGCGCGCGTTGGTGCTGGCCGAAGAGCACGCGTGGCTGATGGCCAGCGAAATCCGCGCGACCGGCGTCGATCTGAGCTTCGCGCCGGTGGTCGATCTGGGTCGCGGCAATCTCGCCATCGGCAACCGCGCGTTCTCCGATGATCCGCAGATCGTTGCCGCTTTCACACAGGCGTATGTGCGCGGCATGCACAGTGCCGGCATGGCGGCGACGCTCAAGCATTTTCCGGGCCACGGTTCCGTGCTGGAAGACACCCATTTCGACGTAGCGGTTGACGACCGTTCGCTGGCACTGATCCGCGCTCACGATCTGGTCCCGTTCGCGGCCGGGATCGAAGCGAATGCGGATGCGGTGATGCTGGCGCACGTGACCTATCCGCAGGTCGCACCGGAACCTGCAGGCTACTCGCCGTTCTGGATCAACACGATCCTGCGCCAAGAGATGGGCTTCCGCGGTGTGGTGTTTTCCGACGATATCGGAATGGCCGCTGCGTTTTCGGCCGGCGGCATCAGGCAGCGTATCGACGCGCACCTGGATGCCGGCTGCGATGTGGTGCTGGTGTGTCATCCGGAGCTGGTCGCAGAGTCGCTGACGGCGGTCGAGGGCCGCACCCTCGACACGATGGCGCTCACCGGTCTGTTGGGCCGCGGCGCGATGGGCTGGGACGGCCTGCTTGCCGAAACGCGCTACGGCGATGCCCAGACGCGGCTGGCCGGCGAACTGGGAGCGTTCGCATGACCGCACCGACGCTTGCCGAAGTGTTGCCCGCCGCAGACCTCATCCATGACCGCGCAGCGCTGGAAAACGCGATCCTCACGATGGCGGACGGCATTTGCGACGAATACCGTCTGGATCCGGCGCCGCCGCTGTTCGTCACCATCATGCATGGCGGCATGCCGTTCGCGGCGCAACTGGCGTTCGCACTGGGCGATCGTGGCCTCGATCTCGAATTCGATTACCTGCACGCCACACGCTATCGCGGCAACACGTCAGGCTCGGGCCTTGCATGGCTGCATCGTCCGGCAACGCCGATGCGCGGACGTCGCGTGCTGCTTGCCGACGATATTCTCGACGAAGGCCACACTCTGCTGGCGGTGAAGCGCTGGTGCGAAGATCAGGGCGCCGCCGATGTGCGCGTTGCGGTGCTGGCGGTGAAAATCCACGACCGTCGCATCGAAGGCATCCTCGCCGATTACATCGGTGTGGACGTGCCGGATCGCTATGTCTTCGGTTACGGCATGGACTATCGCGAGCAGGGCCGCAATCTGCCTGCGATCTACGCACTGAAGGATTGATCCGATGACGCTTGTCGCCGAACTCGATCTCGCCATCATCGGCGGCACCGGCCTGTACGCGCTCGCCGACCTGCAGGATGTCGAAAGCCACCAGCCGGTCACGCGCTACGGTGCGCCATCGGGCCCGATCCGCATCGGTACCCTCCACGGCAAACGTGTGGCGTTTCTCGCCCGTCATGGCGAGGGCCATTCGGTGCCGCCGCACCGGATCAACTATCGCGCCAATCTGGCGGCGCTGAAGGCAATGGGCGCGCAGCGCGTGCTTGCGCTCAACACCGTGGGCGGCATCACCCAACATTTCGCGCCGCGGGTACTCGGCTGCCCGGACCAGTTGATCGACTACACCTGGGGACGTATTTCCACGCTGTGCGAAGAGGCCGGCACCGAGGTGCTGCATGTCGATTTCGGCGACCCGTACACACTGATGTTGCGACGCGAGATTCTGGCTGCAGCGGCCGCAGCCGGAGTTGCGATCGTCGATGGCGGTTGCTATGGCGCCACGCAGGGTCCGCGGCTGGAAACCAGGGCCGAAATCATGCGGATGCAGCGCGACGGCTGCGATCTGGTCGGTATGACCGGTATGCCCGAAGCCGGGTTGGCACGTGAGCTGGGTCTTGATTACGCCTGCCTTGCCATCGTAGCCAATTGGGCCGCCGGCGCCGGCCCCAACCCCGACGAACAGATCACGCTTGAAGATGTGTTGGCGCATGTCGAAGCCGCCAGTGCAGGGCTCGGCCCGCTGCTGTCGGCGCTGTTGAAGTGCGACCAGTCGATTTGATCTGCGGCCACGCCGATCTTCGACAGACAACGCCGACGATGCGACCCCTTGCGCGTACATGTCGCTCAGGCATACTCCCGCCGTGCGCCACGCGAGCCCTAGCCTGGGCAGTGAAGACGCACGCCACCGCATCCCAATCGAGGTCAACAGGAATATGCCGTACGGAACAGTGAAATGGTTCAACGATGCCAAGGGATTTGGCTTTATTGCCCCCGAAGATGGCAGTGCCGATGTGTTCGCGCACTTCTCAGCAATCAGCGCAAAAGGCTTTCGCAGTCTGCAGGAAGGTCAACGCGTGTCGTATGAAGTCACGACGGGGCCGAAAGGCGCGCAGGCAGCCAACATCATGCCGGTTGCTTGAGGTCAACCACTCCCGTGGTCGTCAACCCGATCTGCAGGCCCCGCTTCGGCGGGGCTTTTTTATGAGCCCGCGATCGACCGGTGTTGATGACGCTGTGTCGATGTGGCGCAGAGCGCAATGAAAACAGCCATGCGGATCGCGATCGTCGGCTACGGCACTGCTGGACAGGCGCTCGCCGTCACGTTGAGCCGCGACGGCCACCGCGTCGAGGTGTTCGAACGTGTGCCGGTGCCCGGACCGGTGGGCGCCGGATTCCTGCTGCAGCCCACTGGGCTGAGTGTTTTATGGGAACTTGGATTGCTGCACGTCGCACTGGAGCACGGCGCGGTTGTTCGCAGGCTGTACGGTGAAACCGACGCGGCGCGCGTGGTGATGGATATGCGTTATCGCGAACTGCATCCGGCATTGTTCGGCCTGGGTCTGCAGCGCGGCGCGCTGTTCGAAATGCTCGATGCCGCGTGGACGCAGGATCGCCGCATCCACTGCGGCCGCCAGATCGTGCATGTCGATCACGATCGCGGCGTGCTGCGCGACGGCGAAGGCGACGAGCACGGTCCCTTCGATCTGATCGTTGTCGCCGATGGTTCGGCTTCGGCATTGCGTGCGCAGATCGGCGAGATCGTGTTCGACCGGCCCTATTCCTGGGGTGCGCAGTGGTGTCTGGTGCCTGCCGGCGACTGGCCATGGCCAGACCAGCTGCGCCAGCGTTATCGCCATGCAAGGAGAATGGTCGGCATGCTGCCGGTGGGTACACGCCCAGGCGATGCAACGCCGCGATTGAGTTTTTTCTGGAGCTTGCCGGCAAGTGAGTTACCAGTTGCCGGTCGCGATGCGGCGCGCTGGCGAGAGCAGGTGACCAACGTCTGGCCTGAAGCCATGCGGCGGCTGGACGACACCGCTATTCCGGAAGGTCTGGCGCAGGCGCGTTACCGCGATACCGTGGTGCGGCGCTGGCATCGAGGGCGTGCCGTGTTGGTCGGCGATGCCGCGCATGCGATGAGTCCACAGCTGGGGCAGGGCGTGAATATGGCCTTGGCCGATGCGTTGGCGCTGTGCGATGCGCTGCGTGCGGCATCCGCGCTGCCTGAAGCGCTGCAGGCGTATCAACAAGTGCGGCGCAGACATCTGCGCACCTATCACTTCTGGAGCCGGTGGCTGACGCCGCTGTTTCAGTCCGATCACGATCGCATCGCAGCGCTGCGCGACCTGCTGTTCCATCCGCTGTCGCGCGTTCCCGGTGGCCGCGGACAGTCGCTGCGGGTGCTCACCGGGACACGCAACGGCTGGTTCGGACGCTGGCCGTTGCCCCCGGCATTCCTCGATGCGCTGGTCGAAGCGTCTGTGGCGCAACAGATGCGCGATTGATTCCCGATTGATTTGCGGCACATGCATGTCCGCAGACCCATGCTGCATTGCACGATGCCCTAACGTCCACTACGCAAGTACCGGGTCCGGTCCCAGCATGGCAGCATCATCGGTCATGGAGACAGTGCATGAAACGCCAGTGGATGTTCGCGATCGTCATTTCTTCGATATCACTTTTGTTCTGCGGCGTTCTGCAGGCCGCCTGCGTCGACAGCGTGGTACTGGTGCACGGCAATGTCGGAAAGCCTGCAGATTTCGACAATACGTATACCGAACTGCAGCGACGCGGCTACACCGCAAGCCAGATCTTCCGTCCCAGCTGGGGCAGCAAAACCTGCGCCGCCTGCAACGATCACAGCGGCAGCGAGGAGACGCCGGTCGAGAATGCCCTGATCGACGCGATCGCAGCCTCGTGCACAGGCAAGATCGATGTCATCGGTCATTCGATGGGCGTGACGCTCGCTGCGCGCGTGATCGACCGGATCGCTGCGCGTGGTTATATCGACGCGTTCGTCGGCATTGCCGGCGCCAACCGCGGGCTCTGGTCCTGCGGCGCTTATCCTTTCAACGTGGTCACCAGCACCTGTGGTTACTGGGGGCTTTCGGTGGGCAGTCCGCTGCTCAATGGGTTGGCTGGAAAAACTTTCGGCACGCGCGTGTATTCGATGAAGTCATGGACCGATCAGATCGTCTGCTCGACGGGCGTGTGCACCGTCGGTGGCGTCCACAGCTCGCAGATTTCGGGTGAAAACGCTACATATACGTTCGTGACCGGGCATTTCGGTCTGCTGACCGGAACCGCTGTTTTCCAGGCCGATCTGATCCGGTGAAACATGATCCGCATGCAAGAACGCCGCCCGGGTGAGGGGCGGCGCGTCGTTATCCAGACCGTTGCGGATTACAGCGGGCTGGGTGTGCTCTCCGGCGCTTCGATGGTCTGCACCAGTTCCTTCGCCTTGAGCGAGCCCATCAACGCCAGCAGCGTGTTGAACGCGTTGCCGCCGTCGCCGCCGAGCTGGATCTGCGGGACCAGCGGCATGCGCGATGTCTCGAAGGCCTCGGCGATCCGCAGCATCACCGTCTGCATCAGCTGCTTGTCTGCGCCTTCGCCTTCCAGCGCTTCTGATTTCGCCTTGATCGCGGACGCTTCAGCCTCGCCGACCGCTTTGATCGCCGACGCGCGGCCAATACCTTCCATCTCCTGCTTGAAGCGTTCGCCCTGCGCCAACGCCTCGATTTCCTGACGGCGCTTTTCTGCTGCCTTCACCGCAGCCGAGCCCATGTTCTCCTTGATCGAAATATCGACCAGCGAAGCGGTGAGCTCCTTCTGCTTGGATGCGCGCTGCTCGGCTTCGTTCAACTCGCGCTGCTTGTCGGCGGCGATCTGCTTCTGCGCGAATGTTTCCACCTGTTCGCGCGCGATTTGGCGGTCGCGCAGCTGGGCCATGATGTATTCGATCTGGGTGTCGCCCTGCTGCGGTTTCGGCGTGCCGATCAAGACTTCCTGGAACTCAAGCGAATACGCGAGGAAGCGCGTTTTCATATCGACCGAAGCCTGGGTCTGCAGCTCGCTGCGCGACTGGATCAGTTCGATGAAGGTTTTGGTTTGCGAGATGTTCTTGAAGTACGAGGACACCATCGGGTCCAGCGTCTGTTCCACCAGCTGCGCGACGTTGCCGAAGCGCTGGATGACCAGCGGTGCCTTGCGGTAGTCGATATGCACCACGACAGACAGCGGCAGGTTGGGCTCGAACGCATCTTTGGTGATCAACGTGATCTCGCGCAGATTGGAGTCGAAGCGCGAGCCGCTTTCGCCGGATTTCCACATCAGCACGAAGTTGGTGGTTGGCACCAGTTCGATCTTGCCCGCATACGTATTGAATGCGTACTTGCCGGGCATCAGCGGGTCCTGCCAGACGCCGCGGCAGCCGTTCTGCACCAGTTCGCCGTGGCTGTAGTCCTGGCCGGTGATGTCCTCGCCCTTGCCGCCGGTGTAGGACACGACTACGCCGACATGGCCGACCGGGATGATTGTTTTCTTGATGAATTCGACCGTCGCGAACAGACGGTTGATGTAGTAGGTGCCTTCGACCAGCACACGCTCCTGCCGGCCGCGCTTGCCGCCCGCGGCGAGAAATTTCTCAGGCTCCTGGAACGAGTTGTGCTCGTCGCCGACATCCGGCGCCAGCAGTTCGTCCTTCGGCAGCCCGGGGCCGTCCATCACGGTGACGATCGCAAGCTGGTCGGATTCGTGCGCCCCGACCTCTTCCTTGATCACCACCGGAACGAATGCCGCGCGTGCGTCCAGCACGTCGCGCATCTTTGCGTAGTAAGCCTGTTCGTCGTTGTTGAGCGTGAGCGAATACGTGGCTTCTTCGGTCATCACCACGAACATCACCGGATTGATGATGTGGGTGCCTTCGCGCAGCACTTTTCGCTGCGGTCCTTTCTGGCCGTCGGTCGCTAAAAACGCGCGCACATCGCGAAAATCCGCGGCCTGCGCGTTGTCGGCAAGCGTCTGCCCGGCCGGAAGATCCTGGCCGTCGCGCGAGAACACGTAACCGATCTTGCCCTGGGTGACCGAGACCATCGGGTGGATATGCACGCGGTACTGGAAGGGAAAGAAGAAATGAAAGCCGCCGCGCAGGAGGTCGGGTTGGTAACCCGCTTCGCCGCCGAGCGCCAGCAGGCCGCTGTGGACGGAGCCTGACGCGCTCCAGAGCTTTTCTACGACGCCGATCTTGTCGTTCGGGATGTATCGGATGACACCGGAGAAATACAGCAATATTCCGAATACGGACAGTGAAGCCACAACGATGCCGGCCGCGAACAGCCAGCTCATATCAGAGAAGGTGCTGAACATGGAGATAGTTCCTGGGAGATAAGAGATGCGCGTTTGGCAGGCACGTCTTCAGCTGGTTTCGAGGTCGACGTCGACGATTGCGTTGCAACGCAGGTCGACGGACAGCAGCTTGTGGGAAAAGACGTTGGAGACGTGGCCAGGGATGTGGGAAAACGCCAAACGGCATGCGCATTATGCGCCTTTCCGTGCCGGTCGGAGCAAGCGACATTGGACCTTATGCGTGTTTCGGAATATATGAATTCAAACAATCACTTGCGAATGCATGCGCAAATGGCAACGCAGGCTGCCGCAGGCATCGCGACTGGCCGCGCTGCTTGCGGCCAGGCCTGGAATGTGTGATTAATTGGTCTGTCAATCACATGGACGTCATCGGCCCCGGCCGATGCGGGTTTGCCGGCAAGGCGATCCGATTTCCGGGAGCACGGAGGCGCAAGGGGGAATATGTACGGTGTCATCTTCGATTTTCTGCGCAGCTATGTCATCGAGCGTCACGGCGGCCGCGATACCTGGGACGCGCTGCTGGCGGAAGCCGGCATCGGCTACAAAGTCTATTTTCCGTTTGCCCAGTATCCCGATGAGGAAATGGTCAATCTGGCCACCACCGCCGCGCGCATGCTGCATCTGCCGCTGACGGCGGTGCTTGAGGATTTCGGCAATTTCGCCGGGCCTTCGCTGGTGACCTACTACGATATGTTCGTCAAACCCGAGTGGAAGACTTTCGAAGTGCTGGAGAACGCCAGCTCGAAGATTCACGACGTGATCCACCGTCACAATCCCAAGCGGAATCCTCCCAAACTTATCTCGACCCGCACCGGAGAACACCAGATGGTGTTGACCTACCAGTCGGATCGCAAACTGTGTTTCGTCGCCAAAGGCATCATCTACGGTCTGTCCAAGAAATACGGCGAGGATATCCAGGTTCGCGAGACGCAGTGCATGCATTCGGGGGCCGAACGCTGCCGCTTCGAGATCCAGCGACGGGCGTGATCTCGGCATGAGGGGGGCGATACGGTAAGGTAGCGGGCCATCCGTTTCGCCCATCGCCCTCCCGTGTCTTCCGAACCCGCCGCCTACGATCCTGCCGTCCTCCAGACCGCCGCCCAGACCTTCTGGCGCGACACCCGCGCCTTCGAGGTCGATGAGCTTTCCGACAAGCCGAAGTACTTCTGCCTGTCGATGCTGCCGTATCCTTCCGGCGCGCTGCACATGGGCCATGTGCGCAACTACACGATTGGCGATGTGATCAGCCGGTTCCGGCGCATGACCGGCCACAACGTGCTGCAGCCGATGGGCTGGGATGCCTTCGGACTGCCGGCCGAAAACGCCGCGATCAAGAACAAGACCGCGCCGGCGAAGTGGACCTACGCCAACATCGACCACATGCGCAGCCAGCTGCAGGCGCTGGGCTATGCGATCGACTGGTCGCGCGAATTCGCCACCTGCCGCCCGGATTATTACGTCCACGAACAGCGCATGTTCACCCGGCTGATGAAGAAAGGCCTGGTGTATCGAAAAAATTCGGTGGTGAACTGGGACCCGGTCGACCAGACCGTGCTGGCCAACGAGCAGGTCATCGACGGCCGCGGCTGGCGATCAGGCGCGGTCGTCGAGAAGCGCGAGATACCCCAATGGTTCCTCAAGATCACCGCGTACGCGCAGGAGCTGCTGGATGGTCTGGACACGCTGCCGGGCTGGCCGGACTCGGTCAAGACCATGCAGCGCAACTGGATCGGCCGCAGCGAGGGCCTGGAGTTCGCATTCGACGTTGCCGGTGGGACCGTAGGAGAGGCTTCAGCCCCGATCTCTTCCCCCAGCACAATCGGTGCTAAAGCCCCTCCCACAGAGCAGCTGCGCGTCTACACCACTCGTCCCGATACGTTGATGGGCGTGACCTTCGTCAGCATCGCCGCCGAGCATCCGCTGGCTACGCGGGCTGCCGAAAGCAATCCCGACCTTGCCGCGTTCATCGCCGATCTGCGCAAGGGCGGGGTGTCCGAGGCCGAACTGGAGACGCAGGAAAAACGCGGCATGGCCACCGGTCTGTTCGCAGTGCATCCAGTCAGCGGCGAGCAGGTACCGATCTGGGTCGCCAACTTCGTGCTGATGGGCTACGGCACCGGCGCGGTGATGGCGGTGCCGGGTCATGACCAGCGCGATTTCGAATTCGCGACGAAGTATTCGCTGCCGATCAACCAGGTGATCGGGGTGCGCTCGCCGCTGCCGCCGCATCTGCTGCCCGAAGAATTGCGGTACGACACCAACCAATGG
>JANOXT010000097.1:0-2836 GCA_031418555.1 Lysobacterales bacterium
GACTCCGACGCCGGGACAAGCTCCTGGCGGCTGCGTTCGTGATCCAGCAGCGCGCGTCCGACCTGATGCGGGCCGGCATCGCCTAACGCCACCAGCACGTACAGATCGTCGATGGTCTCGACATGGAACTTCGCCACCATCGGCGCCAGATCGGCCTGCAGCAGCGACAGCCGCCGCAGCTCTTTTTCCAGCATGTCGCGCCCCGCCTGCACGTTGCGCACGCGGTCGAGCTTGTGGAACCACGCCCGCACCTTGTCGCGCGAGCGTCCGCTGGCCAGAAACCCGTTGGAGGCCACCAGCCAGTCGCGACGCGGCTCGCCGCTTTTCGCGGTGAGAATCTCGATGCGCTCGCCGCTGCGCAGTGTGTAGTCCAGCGGTACGATGCGGCCGTCCACCTTCGCGCCGCGGCAGCGATGGCCGACCATCGTGTGCACGTGATACGCGAAATCGAGCGGCGTTGCGCCCACCGGCAGATCAATCACATCGCCCTGCGGCGTCAGCGTATAGATGCGGTCTTCGATGAGTTCGCTGTCCAGCGCGTTGCTGAGCCGCTGTTCGGCGCTGCGCTCGTCCTCGCCCGCATCGCGTCCACTGTCCAGCAGTCTGCGCATCCATTCGATCTTGCGATCCAAGCCGGCATCGGCCGGCGCCGAACGACCTTCCTTGTACCGCCAGTGCGCGGCCACACCCAGCTCGGCCTGCGCGTGCATCTCATGGGTGCGGATCTGCACTTCCAGGGTCTTGCCCTCGGGACCGATCACTGCGGTGTGCAGCGACCGGTAGTCGTTGCGCTTCGGCCGCGCGATGTAATCGTCGAACTCGCTGGGGATCGGCGCCCACAGGGCGTGCACCGCGCCCAGCGCGGCGTAGCAGGACGGCACATCCTTCACCAGCACCCGCACCGCGCGCAGATCGTAGAGCTCGCCGATCGGCACGGCTTTTTTCTGCATCTTCTTCCAGATGCTGGTGATGTGTTTCGGGCGGCCGGCGACGTCGGCCTCCACGCCCTGCGCATGCAGCGCATCGCCGAGCTCGCATTTGACCTGTTCGATGTAGCGTTCGCGATCGCCGCGCTTCTCGTCCAGCCATCGCGCGATCTTCTGGTAGGTGTCTGGCTCAAGATGCCGGAACGCCAGATCCTCAAGCTCCCACTTCAGCTGCCAGATGCCCAGGCGGTTCGCCAGCGGGGCGTGAATGTCGCGGGTGAGCTGCGCCAAGGATCGGCGCTCGGCCACCGGCCGCTTGCCGGCGCCGCGCATCTGCGCCAGCTGCCGCGCCAGCAAGATCGGCACCACCCGCAGATCCCGCACCATCACCAGCAGCAGACGGCGCAGACCCTCGGCGTTGCGCCCGCCGGCATCGGCCGCATGCAGCGTCCACACCTGGGCTGCGGCGCGCTGGCCTTCCAACAGGGTCGCGACCGTCGGCCACTCCTTCGCCAGCCGGGGCTCGATCCGCGCCCGCCATGCCGGCAGGCCGTGCAGGATCGTCGCCAGCACCACATCGCCATCGGCATTCAGGCCCGCGAGGGCGGTCAAGGTGCTCCCCAGTTCGAGCAGCACCCCTTCGGCCATCGCCTCGGGGCCCGCTGCTTGCTCCAAAGCCTGCCGCCATGGCACGCACAGCGCCGCCACCGGCGGCAGCGACAACAGCGCATCGAGAGGAGTGGCGGCAGCGGCGGACACGCGGTTGAGACCTGATTTCGATCCGGGGGGATTGTGGTTCTACACTAACCGCGTCCCGCTCCCGGCGAAATCCCCACAGGATCCGATCATGTCGATGCTCCGCCCGCTCCTACCGCTCGCACTGCTGGCCGCTTTCGCGCTTTCGCCGCTTGCCGCATTCGCGCAGAAGCCCATCGAACGCGACATGACGCCGCAAGAGTTCAAGGCCGCTGGCCTCGACAAGCTCACCGCGGATGAGCTGGCCAAGCTCAACGGCTGGCTCGGCCGCAAGATCGACACCGTCGCCACCGAGGCCGCGGCGCAGGCCAAGGACAAGGTTGAGGACGAAAACCGCGGCTTCTTCAACTTCGGCTCCGAAGAGCCCATCGTCGCGCGCATCGCCGGCGAGTTCCGCGGCTTCGGCAAAGGCCGCGAGTTCAACCTCGACAACGGCCAGCTGTGGCGCCAGACCGACGGCGCCATACTCGTTGGCGCGAAGCTCGACCGCCCCGAAGTGCGCATCAACCCGAGCATTTCCGGCAACGCCTGGTATCTCGCGGTGAAGGGCTACAACACCCGGGCCAAGGTGGAGCGGGTGAAGTAAAACGCAAGCAGCTTGCGTTGCGCTTCAATTCCCTTCATTTCGCGCAGCGAAGGGAGGGTTGAGATGCTTCCGTTGAATGCGGCGGATGCAGATACGCGACCCACTGGCGGGCCAAGGCCGCCCTATGACAGCTGCGCAAGTCGGGTCGCCAGTTTCTTCGCGGAGACGCTGCCTTTCGCACCCAGTTCCTGCGCGAACAGCGACACGCGGAATTCCTCCAGCTCCCAACGCAGCGACTGCCAGCCCGGCGAATCGTCGATGCCGCGATCGCTGGCGTCGGCAAGCGCATCGACGAATGGCTTGATGTCCAGCATCCGTGCTTGGTCGCGCACCGGGTCGCGCAGCGCGCGCTCGGCGCGCAGAGTGATCGCTTTGAGATAGCGCGGGTATTCGCTGAGTGCATCCGCGGGCGTATCGCGCAGGAAGCCCGGTGACGCCAGCGCCGCAAGCTGTGCATGCATGTCGTCGAGATTGGCTTTCGCCCAGCCCATGAGCTTCGATTCCAGCGCGGCGCGCACTTCGGCGACACGGGCGAGGATGGTTTCGGCCTGCTGCAATCGGGTCATCG
>JANOXT010000098.1:0-8267 GCA_031418555.1 Lysobacterales bacterium
TCGCGGTCAGCGGGCCGCGGAAGCCCGCGACATTCGCTTCGAGATAGATCGCCAGTGTGTCGGCGGGCAGATCGAGCGGATTGGCCATGGTCATAGCTGTGATCTCAACCTTTCAACATCGCGCGCGCCAACGACGCGATATGCACTTCATCCGGCCCATCCGCCAAGCGCAGCGACCGTGCGCCGGCGTAGGCCTGCGCCAAAAAATAATCTTGCGACAGCCCACCGCCGCCGTGGAGCTGCATCGCGCGGTCGATCACTGCGCAGGCCATGCGCGGCGCGACGATCTTGATCATGCCGATCAGATCCTTCGCGCCCTTGTTGCCCTGCGCATCCAGCGCCGCAGCGGCCTGCAGCGTGAGCAGACGCGCCTGTTCGATCTCGCAGCGCGACAGCGCAATGGCTTCCTGCGCCATGCCGTGTCCGCCCAGCGGTCGGCCGAAGGCCTCGCGGCTGCGCGCACGCGCGACCATCGATTCCAGCGCGCGCTGCGCCAGGCCGATCAAACGCATGCAGTGATGAATGCGCCCCGGCCCCAGCCGCGCCTGCGCGATCTCGAAGCCGCTGCCCGATTCGCGGAGAAGATTCGCGACCGGCACGCGCACATTGCCGAATTCGATTTCGACATGACCATGCGGCGCATCGTCGTAGCCGAAGACCGTCAACGGCCGCAGCACGCGCACGCCCGGCGTGTCCATCGGCACCAGCACCATCGACTGGCGGCGATGCGTGGGGGCCTCGGGATCGGTCACCCCCATCACGATCAGGATTGTGCAGCGCGGATCGGCGGCGCCGGTGGTCCACCACTTGCGGCCGTTGATGACGAAGTGGTCGCCCTCGCGCACGATCGGCATTGCGATATTGGTGGCGTCGGAACTGGCGACATCGGGCTCGGTCATCGCGAACGCAGAACGAATTTCGCCGGCCAACAAACGTGGCAGCCACGGCGCCTGCTGTTCGGGCGTGGCGAAATGCAGCAGCACTTCCATATTGCCGGTGTCGGGTGCGCTGCAGTTGAAGACTTCCGGCGCAAACAGACTGCGGCCGGTCAATTCGGCGATCGGTGCGTAATCCAGATTGCTCAAACCCGCGCCAAGAACGGGATCGGGCAGAAACAGATTCCACAGCCCCTGCGCTTTCGCGTCGGCCTTCAATGAGTCCAGCAGCGGCGAAATGGTCCAGCGCATCTGCGCATCCGCTGCATGCGCGTGGAATGCGGCCTCCGCCGGGAGGATCTTGTCCGCCACGAAGGCCGCAACCGCCGACTGCAGTTCCCGTGAGCGCCCGGAGAAGGGAAACAGACTGTCGATGCGTTCGGTGCTCATCGGATTCTCGAATAAACGTGCTGCGGGGGCATCAATAGTACGTCCACAAATCGCGTGCGCCATGCAGATGCGGCAGTGCGTTCCATGAATCCATCCGCAGGCGTCCGCCGTGCGGATGGAATCCGGAGATCGCGCTGTTGCGCAACGACAGATTCAATTCCACCGCGCGCGCCTTGGGCACATCCAGCGCGATCTGCGCCAGACGCGAGATCACGCCGCCGGAACTCAGTACCAGCACCTCTCTGTCGCCGGCCAGCGCTTCGAGCCGGTCGCTGGCCGACTGCACGCGCTCACCGAACGCGGACCAGCGTTCCGGCACGCCCGGCAGTTCGTCGTGCGCCCAGGCCAATAGCGCAGCCCGCAGCATCGGCGCTACATCCTGCGCTCGCCCGCTGCGGCTGGCGACGACAATCGGGTCCTCCGGATCGCGCGCCTGATACGCACCGAACACCGCCTCATGATCGAACTCGGCGAATCCCTCGTCGGCGACCGGCTCGGGTAGCGGCAGGCCCTGCTCTGCGAACGCTGCAGCCACGCCTTCGGCCGTTTGCCGGTGCCGACGCATGCCGCCCACCACAACCGCCTCGAAACGGTGCCCACCACGCACCAGCCAATCGCCCAGGCGGCGCGACTGCAGGTGCCCGCGTTCGGAAAGATTGTCGTAATCCGCGGCGCCGTAGCTGGCTTGGCCATGGCGGACCAACATGAGCGTCATTGCGCGCTATTCCCACAGTAACGATGTTCCGCAGAGCGGCTGGGGCAGTGGATATCCAAAGGGGCACCGTCAGGAATGGGGGTCGCGGCATCGTACGCGGTGGAGGCAAAGGGTCAAGCCAACAAAAAAATTGCGAACTCGACGGTCCGATGAGCGCCTTTATGAGAAACAATTGTAATTACGAATAATTCTCATTAACATGGGCTCCATGACGCCACGCCCTCGCAGTGCACTACTCGAATCCATCCCATGACCCCCCAACTGCCAGCCAAGTCCCTTATCGCCGCCGCGCTCAGCGCCGCGCTGATCACGCTCCTCGCCTCTCCAGCCCATGCCGCCAACGCTATGGATATGGCCGCTGCCGAGAAAGAAGCCGTAGACCTCGACACCATCCGTGTACGCGGCCAGCGCCTCAACACCTATCGGGCCGAACGCAGCGTCAGCGCGACCAAGACCGACACGCTGCTGCGCGATGTGCCGCAGGCGATCACGGTCATCACCGGGCAGCAGATGCGCGACCGCGCCGTCCAGGGCATGGCCGACGCCGTGCGCTATGTGCCGGGCATCAACACCACCCAGGGCGAAGGCAATCGCGACGGGCTGGTGTTCCGGGGCAACAGCTCGACCGCGGATTTTTTTGCCGACGGCATGCGCGACGATGTGCAGTACTACCGCGATACCTACAACATCGAGCGGATCGAGGCCTTCAAAGGCCCAAACGCGATGATCTTCGGCCGCGGCAGCCCGGGTGGTTTGTTGAATCGAGTGACCCGCACCGCCGACTGGCGCGAAGCGCTGGATATCGGCCTGCAGTTCGGCTCGTGGCAGAAGCGACGCGCGACCGCCGATTATGCGCATCCGTTCAGCGACGCCTTTGCCTTCCGCGTGACCGGGGTTTACGAAGACTCCGAAGGTTTCCGCGACGGCTACATGCTCAAGCGTCAGGGGATCAATCCGACCGCTGCGATCCATGCCGGCGATAACACCCTGATCACGCTGGGCTATGAATATTTCCGCGATGAGCGCACCGCCGATCGCGGCATTCCTTCCTATGCGAATGCGTTCAACGGCACGCGCTTCCCGGTGGCGACCGCTCGCGACACCTTCTTCGGCGATCCCGACGCCAGTCGCAGCGATACCGACGTCAATGCGTTCAGCGCGCTGATCGAACACGATTTCGGCGGCGGTACCGTGCTGCGCAACCGCACACGCATCGCCGATTACGACAAGCGCTATCAGAACGTCTATCCCGGCTCGGTCAACGGTGCGGCCACCACGGTTGCGCTGTCGGCATACGACAACACGACCGACCGCAGGAATCTGTTCAATCAGACCGATCTGATCTTTTCGGCAACCACCGGCACGGTCGAACACAAGTTCATGACCGGCGTCGAGTTCGGGCGCCAGGACACCGACAATCAGCGCCGCAGCGGCCGATTCACGCTGGGCGCAGGCTCGCCATGCCTCACCGGTTCCACCGCCAGCAGCTGCGTTGTGCCGCTAGGCAGCCCCAACGTATCGCCGGGGGTGGTCTACGCCAACAACAGCCTCGGCGGCAGCGGCGATGCGCGCAATACCGGCGTGGCGAAAATCGCGGCAGTCTATGCGCAGGACCAGATCGAGTTCTCGCCGAAATGGTCGGCTATCGTCGGCCTGCGCTACGACCGGTTCGATGTCGATTTCACCGATCTGCGCACCGGCGTATCGGCACAGAATCGTAGCCTGTCGTCGTCGGACAAGCTGTGGTCGCCGCGCGTGGGCGTAGTGTTCAAACCGATCGACAATCTATCGCTGTACGCAAGCTATGGCGTCACCTATCTGCCGCGCTCGGGCGAACAGCTCGGCTCCCTCGCGTTCAACAGTCAGTCGCTGGATGCGGAAGAATTCGAGAACATCGAAATCGGCGCCAAGTGGGAGCTTCGTCCGGGACTTACTGCTGAAGCCGCCGCGTTTCGGCTCAACCGCAGCAATGCGGCGATCACCGATCCCAACGATTCCACTCGCCTGATTCTGTTCGCAGGCGACAGCCAGCGCGTCGATGGCGTCGAACTGTCGCTGGCCGGCAATCTCACGGAACAATGGCAGGTCATCGGCAGCTATGCGTGGCTGGATGCGCGCACCGTGCGCACCATCGGCACCACGCCCGCCGGCCGGGTGTTGGCGCAGACACCTCAAACCTCGTTTGGCCTGTGGAACCGCTACGATTTCAACGATCGCTGGGGCGTCGCGCTCGGTGCGACTTATCGCAGCACGTCATTCGCTTCGATCAGCAACGCGGTCACGCTGAAAAGCTATGCCCGCTACGACGGCGCCGTGTATTACAAATTTGACGAGCGCTTTTCGGCGCAGCTCAACGTCGAAAATCTGTTCGACAAGCTCTATTATCCGTCCGCACACAGCGACAGCAACATCTCGCCGGGCGCGCCGCGGTCGGCGTATGTGACGCTGAATTTCAAATTCTGATGCCTGGCATCCCCGCATATTCGGCAGACCGCACTGCCGCGCAGGCATCGACTGCGCGCAGCCCACGTTTCAACCTGCATCGCTGGGTCCGGCAGCTGCATCTTTGGATCGGTGCATGGGGCGCGCTGGCCGCAGTGCTTTACGGTTCCACCGGACTGATCATGAGCCACCGCTTCGGCGATGGGGCCTGGCCGCAGGGCAAAAATGAAGAACTCGACAAACGCGAGCTGGCGGTTCCAGCAGATGCGCGTACAAGTGCGGAAGCGTTGTCGCTCTGGCTGCTGAAAGCAGAAGGACTGGACGCGCAGATGATCCGCAAACCACCGCCGGGCCAGTCGTCGAAAGGCGAGCCGTCAAAAAGCCCTGACCGCTGGACCTTGAATGGCGGCACCGCAAGCAAGGGTTGGGCGCTTGAATATAAAGTCGGCGGTGAAACCGCAGAGTTGAAACGATCGCAATACAGCACGCTTGCCGCACTCAACCGTCTGCATAAAGTCTCCAGCGGCGGCATGGGCTGGCTCATCTTGAGCAACAGTTTTGCGATCAGCATGATTCTGTTGGGGCTGTCAGGCCTATGGATGTGGGCGCGCGGTCGCAGTGCGAAACAGATGATCGTCAGCGTGGCGGCGACATCTGCAGCCGCGATCACGGTAGTGCTGGTGGCGAATCTGTTCTGACAACAGATACTGCCGTTCAACGCGTCTTCAGCTGGATCACCAGCACTTCACCGCCGCCATCCAGCGGAAACCGTGCGCGCGTCGTTTCAGCGCTGAATAGCAATGTATCGCCCATCGCGGCGCTTGCACGGTGGGCGTCATTGCTGGCCTGCGCGTGACCGGACAGCACATGCACCGCCCACTGTTCTCCGGGTTCGACGAACAGCATCATCAAGCCCACCAGCGGGCGATGCCAAAGCTCAGCATCGATCCGGTCGCGGCGCCACATCAGATTGAAATCATGGGTGGGGCCGTCGTTCAGTTCACCGGACGCGATGCGCTCGCCGGCGAAACGCACGCGGCCGTGCGGCGGCTGGACTTCGATCACTTCACCATCGTCGAAACGCAGGCGCATGCCGTGCCCGTTCAACAACACCAGCTGACGGTCGATGCCGGAAAATTGCGAGAACGGCCCGTCCTGCTCGATCTCGGCGATCGACATACGCCAGTCCCAGTCGTCGCCAGTGTCGGGCGAACGCAGGATTTCACGCGTCCACCCGGAACCGTTGCGCCAGCGTTCGCGGCGGTACTCGTGAGCGGGGACCAATCGCAGGCTCGGATGCAGACTGGCGGACATATCGTGCTCCGGAAGGGACGCTGCGAGTGTAGCGGAGCCTGCTCTGCCCTCTGACCCTTCGGCACCCTCTCCCCGCGTACGGGGAGAGGGAAGAGCGAGCGAAAATGAGGGGATCAACGCTTTTTCGGCGCTGCAGCGGCGGGCGCTTTCGCTGCGGTCGGTGCAGCGGCGACGCCACCGCCGCCGATCAGAATCATCTCGCGATTCTTTTCGACGGTCTTCAGGCCGATCCCCTGAACCTGGGCCAGCTGCTCGGGGCTGCGGAACGGGCCATGCGCTTTGCGATAAGTGACGATGGCTTCGGCTTTGGTCGGGCCGACGTTGACCAGCACGCGGTCGAGCGTGGCGGCGTCGGCGGTGTTGACATTCACCTTTTCGGCGGCGAAAGCGCTGCCCAGCAGGCCCAGCGACAGGGTGGTGACGGCGATCAGGGACTTGAGGTTGAACAGGTTCATGGCGATGTTCCTTGTGTTGGGAAAAGAGATGGGTTGGTTGGACGATGTCGACCGGATCTGGTCTTCGCTGTCGGCGACCTCGTTTAGGCAAGACCGCGTCGACAGGGACAGTGTCCGGATCCAGGCCATGCGGCCCCATCGCCGGACCGCCCACTGCGGGGCCGGCCAATGCCGCATCCCGGGGTAGGAAAATCCCCACACACGCGGGCGTACAATGTCGACACTTCTCCAAACGGCCTGTCGCACCATGGACATCAGCAAAGTCGAAGATTTCGTCGGCGGCAAATGGGACGAGGAAATCGTCCCGCAGCTTGTCGAATACATCCGCATTCCCAACAAGTCGCCGATGTTCGACAGCGACTGGGCCGCGCACGGTTTCATGGACGATGCGGTCAAGCTGATGGAGACATGGGCACGCGCGCAGAACGTGCAGGGCATGCAGGTCGATGTGGTGCGCCTTGAAGGCCGCACGCCGCTGATCTTCGTCGACATTCCGGCCACCGCCGATGCCGGCACCGGCGACGATTGCGTACTGCTGTACGGGCATCTGGACAAACAGCCGGAAATGACCGGCTGGGATGCCGACCTGGGCCCGTGGACGCCGGTGATCAAGGGCGATCGTCTTTACGGCCGCGGCGGCGCCGACGACGGCTACGCGATTTTCGGTTCGATCACCGCAATCCAGTCGCTGCAGGCGCAGGGCGTACCGCACGCGCGCTGCGTGGTGATGATCGAAGCCTGCGAGGAATCCGGCAGCTACGACCTGCCCGCGTATGTCGACCATCTCGCTGCGCGCATCGGCATGCCATCGCTGGTGGTGTGTCTCGACTCAGGCTGCGGCAATTACGAACAGCTGTGGTGCACCACGTCGCTGCGCGGCCTCGCCGGCGGCAACCTCACCATCAAGGTATTGAACGAAGGCGTGCATTCCGGCGATGCGTCCGGCGTGGTGCCGTCGAGCTTCCGCATCCTGCGCCAGCTGCTGTCGCGGATCGAAGACGAACATACCGGTCGCATCCTGCTCGACGGTCTGCATGTCGAGGTGCCTGCTGACCGCTTGGTTCAAGCGCAAACGTGTTCCGAAGTACTGGGCACCGCGATCTACGACAAGTTTCCGTTCCTGCCCGGCATGACGCCGATGTTCAACGTGGACAAACCCGGCGACCTCACCGAACTGGTGCTCAACCGCACCTGGCGCCCTGCGCTGTCGATCACCGGCGCCGAAGGCATGCCGCCGCTGTCGTCGGCAGGCAACGTGCTGCGTCCGTACACGTCGGTGAAACTCAGCCTGCGTCTGCCGCCGACGCTGGACGGCAAACGCGCCGGCGAGCTGCTGACCGAAGCGCTGCTGCGCGATCCGCCGAACGATGCCGAAGTCACATTGCATCTCGAAAAAGATTCCACCGGCTGGAACGCGCCGACGATGACGCCGTGGCTGGAGCAGGCGATCGAAGCCGCCAGTCAGGAGTTCTTCGGCAAGCCCGCGATGTACATGGGCGAAGGCGGCACGATCCCGTTCATGGGCATGCTCGGCGAGAAATTCCCCGGCGCGCAGTTCATGATCACCGGCGTGCTGGGCCCGCACTCCAACGCGCACGGCCCCAACGAATTTCTGGACATCCCGATGGGGAAGAAAGTCACTGCCTCAGTCGCGCGGGTGTTGGCCGAACACCGCAACGCCAGCGTGCGCGGCGAGACCGTCGGCGTGGCCGCAGTGGCGGGCGGGCATCACCACGGCGATCATGGCTGCTGCTGAGCGGATCCGGTAGAGCGTGCTTCAGCGCGCTGCGCTCGCTCCGATCAATGCGCCCCAATACTATGCTGTTGATTCGGTTTTGACGGCGCGACAAAAAGCAGCGGGTTGAGACCCGCTCTACCGGGGCGGCTACTGCCGGAGGTTTCGCCTTCGTTGCATTGGGCACAACCATTAGGCTGGGCTGAAAAGCGTAGGCTGGGCTGAAAAGCCCAGCTTGAAGGTCGACGAATACGCTGGGCTTTTAAGCCCAGCCTACGCGT
>JANOXT010000099.1:0-4267 GCA_031418555.1 Lysobacterales bacterium
CGATACGAAAAATACATCGGCACATCGAGCAGGTAATCGACGTAGCGTTCATAGCTGAAGCCGTCTTCGAACACGAAGTCGAGCATGCCGGTGCGGTCGCGATCGGTGTCGGTCCAGATGTGCGAGCGATAGCTGAGATACCCGTTTGGCTTGCCTTCGGTAAACGGCGAATCGGCGAACAGCGCAGTCGCGATAGGCTGCAGCGCCAGCGACACGCGGAATTTTTTCACCATGTCCGCTTCGCTGCTGTAGTCCAGATTCACCTGCACCGTACAGGTGCGGGTCATCATGTCCAGACCCAGCGTGCCGACCTTCGGCATGTAATCGCGCATGATTTTATAGCGGCCTTTCGGCATCCACGGCATCTCGTCGCGGCGCCACTTCGGCTGGAAGCCCATGCCCAGAAAACCCAGGCCGAGTTCGTCGGCGACGGTTTTCACATCCTTGAGATGGCTGCCGATTTCGGCGCAGGTCTCATGGATGTTTTCCAGCGGCGCGCCCGAGAGTTCGAGTTGGCCGGCGGGTTCAAGCGTGACCGAGGCGCTGTCTTTCAGCAGGGCGATGGTATGGCCATGCTCTTGCACCGGCTGCCAGCCGAAGCGGGTCAGGCCGGTGAGCAGGGCTTCGATGCCGCGCTCGCCTTCGAAGGTCGGTGCACGCAGATCGTCGAGACGGAAGCCGAACTTCTCGTGCTCGGTGCCGATGCGCCAAGCGGTCTTGGGCTTTTCGCCGGAGGCGAGCACCGCCACCAGCTGGTCGCGATCGGTGATGGGAATATCGGCGACGTGGCTGGGGCTGGACATGGGCATTCCGCGGTGGGGGGACTACAGCAGGAGCACGCCGGCAGCGACAGGATTGCGCCGCGACGCGGAGTGTTAGGCGAGATGGGGCCTGTGGCCTACCATCGCAAGCTCCGCACTATAGTCGCCATCGATGACGCGCATTGTCGCCCTGCTGCTCTGTCTGTGTTCCATCGACGCCGCTGCGCAGGCGATGGGGCAGCTTGAGCGCGGCAACGGCCCGGAGCCGTCCACGCTGGATGCGCACCGCTGCCAGGAAGTGGCCTGCGGCAACGTGCTGCGGGATCTTTACGAAGGTCTGGTGACCGAAGACGCCGCCGGGCGTTTGATCCCCGGCATGGCCGCGCGCTGGCAGGTATCGGCCGACGGCCGCGTCTGGACCTTCCATTTGCGCGATGGTCTGCACTGGAGCAACGGCGAAGCACTGACTGCGGCCGACATCGTCGCCAGCTTCCGCCGCGCGTTCGCGCCGCAGACTGCGGCGCCGTTCGCCGAGCAGTTCGATGCGGTGCTCAATGCCGCCGACGTGCAATCGGGACAGGTAGCGCCCGACAGGCTCGGTATCGATGCGCCCGATGCCGGCACGATCCGTATCCGCACATCGCGGCAGGTGTTTCTGCCCGCATTGTTGACCCTGCCGATTGCGTTTCCGGTGTATTTGCCGGCGGTGACGCAGTACGGCAATCAGCACACGCGGCCGGGGCATTTGGTGAGCAACGGCGCGTATCGGCTGGTGGCGTGGACGCCGCAGGCGAATCTCACGGTCGAACGCAATCCGCGTTTCCACGATGCCGCACACGTGCGGATCGCGCGCGTGCGCTTCCATGTCACCGAAGACGCCGCCGCCGAACTGCAGCGCTTCGCGGCCGGCGATCTGCAGATCACCGAAACCGCGCCGCCGCAGCCGCTGCCGGCTTTGCGCAAACGCTTCGGTCGACAGCTGCGCATTGCGCCGTATATCGGCGCGTTCTGGCTCGGCATGAACATCACCAGGCCGCCGTTGAAAGACAATCCGCGCCTGCGCGAAGCGCTGTCGCTGGCGGTGGACCGCGACAGGCTCACGCGCTACATCACCGGCTTCGGCGAAACGCCGGCGTACGGCATCGTGCCGCCGGGCATTCCCGGCTATGACGCCGCGAAAATCCACTGGGCGGATTGGGACCAGTCGCGACGCGAGGCGCGCGCCAAAGCGCTGTATCGCGCGGCCGGTTATTCCGAAGCGAATCCACTCATGCTTGAGCTGCGTTACAACACGTCCACGCCGCATCGGCGGCTCACCCTCGCGGTCGCGTCGATGTGGCGCGATACCCTTGGCGTGCGCGTGCGGCTGCGCAACGAGGAGTGGAAAGTGTTCGTGCAGAACCGCAAGCAGCGCGCGATCACCCAGGTGTTTCGCGGCGGCTGGATCGGCGATGTCGCCGATGCGCGCAATTTTCTTGGCGCGTTCGCCGACGACGGCGCATTGAACTGGCCCGGCTACGACGATGCGCGCTATCGCGCGCTGTTCGCGAAGGCGGATGCCGCGCGCACCGAGGCCGCGCGCAATGCATGGCTGCGCGCCGCCGAAACCCGGCTGCTGCACGCGCATGCGCTGATTCCGCTGTATTTCTACACGTCTAAACATCTGGTGTCGCCGCAGGTGAACGGCTTCGAGGCGAATCCGCTGGATCGGCACGCGTCGCGCTGGCTGCAGCTGCGACAATAAGGCCCTGTACCGCCATCAGGAGACTGCGATGCGCCGCTGGCATATCGAAAACCATTGCACCGACCGCGTCGGCTGGCTGCGCGCTGCCTTGCTCGGCGCCAACGACGGCATCATCTCCATCGCCGGTCTGCTGGTCGGCGTGGCCGCCACCGGTGCGACCACCGGTGCGGTGCTCGGCAGCGGCGTCGCCGGCATCGTCGCCGGCGCGATGTCGATGGCCGCCGGCGAATATGTGTCGGTGCAGTCGCAGGCGGATACCGAAACCGCCGATATCGCCAAAGAAACCCGCGAACTCGCCGAAGAGCCCGAGCATGAGCTGCAGGAACTCATCCGGATCTACATCAAGCGCGGCCTCACGCCCGAGCTGGCGACGCAGGTCGCGCAGCAGCTGACCGCGCACGACGCGCTGGGTGCGCACAAGCGCGACGAACTGGGCATCACCGATTCCCTGCGCGCACGGCCGCTGCAGGCGGCGCTGGCCTCCGCGGGCGCGTTCACCGCTGGCGCGCTGCTGCCGATCGCGGCGGTGCTGTTCGCGCCGGATGGCCGCATCCAGTTGACGACGTTCGCGGTGACGTTAGCCGCGCTGCTGGGCTCCGGCGCGCTGGCGGCGTGGGCCGGCGGCGCGCCTCGATTACGCGGTGCGCTGCGCGTCGGTTTCTGGGGCGCGCTGGCGATGGCGGCGGCGGCGCTGATCGGCCGTCTGTTCGACGTGCAGATCTGAGCCGGAGATCGCGTATTTGAAACGATTCGCCGCGCGCCTGCTCGAAGCGCTGCTCACGCTGTGGCTGCTGGCGACGCTGTGCTTCGTGCTGCTGCGCGCCGCGCCGGGCGGACCGTTCGACACCGAAAAATCCGCGCCGCCCGAAGTGCAGGCCGCGCTGGCGGCGCAGTATCGGCTTGATCGCCCGCTGCCGGCGCAGTACGCGGCATGGCTGGGCGATGTGCTGCGCGGCGATCTCGGTCCTTCGTTCCAGTATCCCGACTACACCGTCAATCAGCTGGTTGCGCAGGCCTTGCCGGTGTCGCTGCTCAACGGCGGACTTGCGCTGCTGTTGGCGCTGTTGTGCGGGGTCCCGCTGGGCGTGTGGGCCGCGCTGCGCGCGGGCTCATGGTTGGATCGCTGCCTGATGTTGTTCGCGGGGCTTGGATTGGCGGTACCGAAATTCGTGGTCGCACCGCTGCTGGTGCTGCTGTTCGCGGTGACCCTGCACTGGCTGCCGGCGGGTGGCTGGGGCGAGTGGCGCAACAGCGTTCTTCCGGTGATCGCCCTGGCGCTGCCGAACCTTGCCTACTGCGCGCGCCTCAGCCGCGCATCGATGCTGGACATCCGCAATGCCGAATATCTCACCGCTGCACGTGCGCGCGGCCTGTCGGAAACGCGGCTGCTCTTCGCGCATGCGCTGAAGCCGGCGCTGCTGCCGGTGGTGGCGTGGCTGTCGCCGGCGCTGATCAATATCGTCACCGGCTCGGCGGTCGTCGAACAGGTGTTCGGCATTCCCGGCATGGGCCGCTATTTCGTGCAGGGCGCGCTCAACCGCGACTACACCCTGGTGCTGGGCGTGGTGCTGGTAGTCGGAGCGCTGATTGTCGCGATCAACACGCTGGTGGATGCACTGCGCGCGTGGATGGATCCGCGGCTGCGGGATGCCGGTTAAGATTCTTGCGTTTTCAGCCGGGGACAGGCCGCCCATGATCATCATCTACCGCGCCGCCAACATTGCCGATGCGCATCTGATCCGGCAGATGCTGGAAGCCGAAG
>JANOXT010000100.1:0-2727 GCA_031418555.1 Lysobacterales bacterium
CGGGGGCGCGACCGGTAGTGCGGCCTACCGGCCGCTCCCTGGTGGCCCGCTAAAAGCCCGGGCCCTCACGCCCCCTCTACCGGTCGACGGTTACAGCACCACCGGCGGCTCGCCGCCGACGATCACCACGTCCGCCGGACGGCGCGCGAACAGACCGACGCTGACCACGCCCGGAATCTGGTTCAGATCGCGCTCCATGGCCACCGGGTCGACAATGGCGAGGCCGTGGATATCGATGATCCAGTTGCCGTTGTCGGTGACCGTGCCGTCGCGCCATACCGGCTGGCCGCCGGTCAGACGTACGATCTCGCGACCGGCCAGGCTGCGCGCCATCGGAATGACTTCCACCGGCAGCGGAAACCGGCCGAGAATGCCGACCTGCTTGCTGGGGTCGATGATGCAGACGAATTTTTTGCAGGCTTCGGCGATGATTTTTTCGCGGGTCAGCGCCCCGCCGCCGCCTTTGATCAGGCGTTTATGGCCGTCGCATTCGTCGGCGCCATCGACATAGAGCGGAAGCGGGCCAGTGCTGTTGAGTTCGAGCACGTCGATACCGTGCCTGCGCAGCTGCGCGGTGCTTTGATCGGAGCTGGAGACGACGCCGGCGATGCGGTGTTTGATGCTTGCGAGGCCGTCGATGAAAAATGCGACCGTGGAGCCGGTACCGACGCCGACGATAGTGCCGTCTTCGACATATTCAAGCGCTTTGAGCGCGGCCAGTTTCTTCGCTTCGGACATGGGGGAATTACTCGAGGGAGAGAATGATTTTCCACTGCGCGGCGGTGACCGGCAGTACGGAGAGTCGGTTTCCCTTCCGGATGAGCGCGAACTCTTCGCCGAGCTTGTCGGCCTGTCCGCGGATGTCGTCGAGCGTGATCGCGCGTTTGAGCGTACGCACGTAGCGCACATCGACCAGATCCCAGCGCGGTTCTTCGCGCTTGGATTTGTCGTCGAAGTATTTCGACTTGCGTTCGAACTGGGTCGGGTCCGGATACGCCGCCGCGGCGACTTCGGCCAAGCCATATACGCCCGGTACATCGGTGTTGGAGTGGTAGAACAGCACGCCGTCGCCCAGCTGCATGCTGCGCATGAAATTGCGGGCCTGGTAATTGCGTACGCCCGTCCACGGTTCCGCGCCGACGCGGGCGAGGTCGTCGATGGAAAAATCCTCGGGCTCCGATTTCATCAGCCAGTAGTGTTTGCGTGCGGTCATGCGGAGGTCGCGTGCGGGAGGAAGGTGTCGGCTTCGGTGCAGACAGCGTCGAGGGGTACATCCCAGGGTTCCGCCGGCAGCGCCTCGACGCATTGGACCGAGAAACCGGCGCCGACCAGCCATGGCGGCGCGGCACGATCGCGGCGGAAAGCGAGGCTGCGATCGTACCAGCCGCCGCCCATGCCCAGTCGTTGCCCAGCGGCATCGAACCCCACCAGCGGCAGCACGATCATCGACATCGCATCCGCCGGCAACGGTTCGGCGTCGGCGGGTTCAGGGATGCCGAAACGGTTGGCGACCAGGGCCTCACCGGGGCGCCAGGGCGCGAATCGAAGCAGATGATCGTCGCCCAATACCGGCAGGCAGTAGCGCACATCCGTCGGCAGCCGCAGTTGCCAGACGTGCAGCGCGATCTCGCCATCCATGGCCCAGTAGCCGGCGACATGGCCTGCGTTGGGCGCGTTCGGCAGCGCCAGCAGCCGTTTGCACAGCGCTTCGGCGGCGGCGATGCGCGCCGTGGGCGGAAGCTGCCGCCGGCGCTCGCGCAGTGTGTCGCGAAGCGCCTTGCGCAGTGCGGCCCTGTCGTCGGTCATGTCGCCTCGCGGTGAAAGGGGAAGTCTGGTGTCCGGTCATTGCGGCAACGAAAAGCCCGCAACGGGATGCGGGCTTTTGCGAGTGTTCGCACGATCGTCGTCATGTCGAGTGCCGCGATGATGCGATCGCACAACAGCGATGATGTTGCGATGCGGATCGCACAGCGCTGAACGCGTGATGCGACAGCCGCAAAAAATCAAGACATCCTCCGCCATGACGATGCGCGCTAAACGACCTTGAACCCGAGGTTCAAGTGGGAACACTTGGCTTCCATCGGGCTTCCCGCTGCGAGGCGGACATGCACACCCGGATTCCATTGCATTCCCGTGGTCGTATTTAAGGGCCAAGGTGTATGTTTGGCACGCCGTCGTTCACGGCAGAGGACGCCAGCGCAGTATAGGCGCGCGACGCGCGAGCGCAAGCGTGGAGTCGGGCCGAAAGCGAATAATGCGAAAGCGTTCGTGTTTTACAGAGGATCGACAGCAGTGCGCGCTGCGGCCGATCGCGTCGTTGCGGTCGCGTTCAGTCGGAAGCGAGCGCGTCGATCCTGCGATTGAGTTCGCTCAACGTGCGCGCCAGTTCGCGGTCGCGGGATGCGTTTTCGTTGCGGAGCTGTTCCAGCTCGTGCGCGAGATTCAGCGCCGCCAGCACCGCGACGCGATCCACGGCGGCCATGCGGTTGCTGCCGCGCACTTCGCGCATTTTGCTTTCGAGCAAACGCGCGGCCGACAGCAGACTGTCGCGTTCGTCGGGGTTGACGCCGACGGTGTATTCGCGATCAAGGATGCGGACGTTGACCGGTTCGCTGGCGGGCTGGTTCATGGCTGGATGCTCACGTGTGCTGCTCCAGCGACTTCAGCCGCGCGATCATCGCTTCGACGCGCGAACGCGCCTGCTCGTTCTTGGCCAGCAGCTGCGAG